>JAZKZM010000035.1:0-1881 GCA_045612685.1 Elusimicrobiaceae bacterium | reverse complement strand
TTTATGAAAAAAGTTATTTTGATAATTCGCGACGGATGGGGGGAAAGAAAAGAAAGCTCTTACAATGCTGTAGCCAAAGCCAAAACACCTAATATTGACGGCTTTATGGCAAAATATCCTCATACTTTGATTGAGGCCTCAGGCACGCAAGTCGGCCTGCCGGAAGGTTATATGGGTTCTTCCGAAGTCGGCCATCTTAATATGGGGGCAGGCAGAATTGTCGTTCAAGAACTTAAAAGATTAAAAGATGCTTTTGAAGACGGCTCAATTTATCAGGCCCCTGCCTTTAAAGCCGCTATTGATAATTGCCTTGCAAATAATAGTGCTTTACATCTTATGGGCCTTGTTCAAGATGAAGGCGTTCACGCCCACCAAGACCACCTTTACGCAATTTTAAAACACGCCGCTCAAAAAGGCATAAAACAAGTTTATATTCACTTCTTTGCCGATGGACGCGATACCCCACCTACAAGTTCACTTGGTTATTTAAAAATGCTTGAAGATAAAATGAATGAATATAAAATCGGTCAAGTTGCAACGCTTATGGGCCGCTATTATGCTATGGATAGAAACGAAACCTGGCAACTGACAAGCGATGCTTATGATTTAATTGTTGACGGCAAAGGC
Source organism: Elusimicrobiaceae bacterium (assembly GCA_045612685.1). GTDB lineage: Bacteria > Elusimicrobiota > Elusimicrobia > Elusimicrobiales > Elusimicrobiaceae > Proelusimicrobium. Next base: position 1,254 of record JAZKZM010000035.1, on the reverse strand, counting down.
CACCATGTAAATACTGCTGAAGAAGCTATTAAATATGCTTATGATAATCTTAAAACACCCGACGGCAATAAAATGGTTGATGAATATATACCGCCAATGGTTATCGGCGATTATAAAGGTGTTAAAGACGGCGATAGCATAATTTTCTTTAACTTCCGCCAAGATAGGGCAATACAACTGACAAGGGCCTTTGTGGAAGATGATTTTGCCGGCACAAGAACACGCCGCCCCAAAATTGTTTATTGCGGCTTAACAAAATATTATGACTCTTTTAAATTTAATGCTCTTTTACCTATGAGTGAAGGCGGCGGTATGAATAATTTACTAGGCGAAGTTATTTCCGCTAACGGACTTAAGCAACTTAGAATTGCCGAAACTCAAAAATTTAAACATGTAACCTCTTTCTTTAACGGCAAAGCAATAAAGCCTTACGAAGGCGAAGATAGAATTGAAATTAAAGGCACTTTTGACCCTGCAACTTACGCCGACCATCCCCAAATGGATGCTTACCCCGTTGCCGCGCGCGCAATAGAAGAAATCAATAAAGATAAATATTCTCTTATTGTTCTTAATTTTGCAAATTGCGATATGGTCGGTCATACAGGCAATTTTAACTCAGCCGTAAAAGCTGTTGAAGTTGTTGATGATTGCACCGGCCAAGTTGCCCGCGCCGCTTTAGAAAAGGGCTATATTGTTTTGATTACCGCAGACCACGGCAATGCCGAAGAAATGTGGGATGCTAAAATAAATATGCCTAAAACCGCGCACACAACAAACTTAGTTGAGTTTATTTATGCCGGCGCTGACGCAGATAAAATTGCCTTAAAAGAAGGCGGTAAACTCAGCGATATTGCACCGACAATTTTGCAGATTCTCGGTATAGCAATACCAAAGGAAATGACCGCACAAAGTTTAATACGATAATTTGACTTTTGTGCTTTATATTTAAAACCCACCTATAACAAGGTGGGTTTTTTATAGGTCTAAAGGCCTATTTTTATGTGGGCCTAAATACAAGGTAATTTTGGGTCTAAAGTCTCTTGAGAGTTATTTTGATAATAGTTAAAATTTTTATAAGAGGTAATGTATGAAACAAAAAATATCTATATTAGTTGCTCTTGTGATGCTTTTTAATTTATCAGTCGGAGCATTTGCTCAAGTTATACCAAATAAAAATTATTTTAAACAAATTGCAGAATATAAAAATCAAGGGGATAAACTACTTGAGGAAATAGAAAAAACCCGCCAAGCGCA
>JAZKZM010000034.1:0-3226 GCA_045612685.1 Elusimicrobiaceae bacterium | reverse complement strand
TCCTCAGTAGTATAAGGTGTTTTTATATATATTGCGGCTACTTCATCAATACCCCAAGATTCTTTGGCTTTCTTAATGCTTTTATAAAGTTCTAGGGCTTCTTCTCTTCTGCCAAGAATATCGTAAACTTCGGCAAGTCTTAAAATATTATTCATTTGCCAGCGGCTCATTTCCTGATTTTGGGTAGCCAAAATACTTTCTTCAAAAGTTTGGGCGGCTTTATCCCACAAACCCTGTGCCATATAAGCCGTGCCTATTGCGCTATAAGTGCGGGCGATATAAATTTCTTTATAAAATTTTTCTTTGCCGATTTTATTTAAAAATTCTTGGGCAGAAGAAATAACTTTATCATAATTTTTATTTTCGTAATCGGCAATAATACTTACAAATTCAAAAAGCGGATTTTGCGGATATTTTTGGCGCACTTCGCTAATCAACTGGGCGGCAAGTTTCGGGTTATAATATTTTTCATTATGAATAGAAATTTCCACAAGCAAAAGCCGCGCCGTATCGGCGGAAAACTCCCCTTTATCTTTTATTAAATTAAGATAATCTATACCTCTTTGCGCATTTGCGCTGCCTACAAGTTTAGCAAGAGTTTTAACTACCGCGGGCAAAGTGCCGGCATAATATTGGTAAATTGCTTCGCCAAGGTAAGCATCATACATTTCAGGCGAAAGTTTGGCTGCCTTATTCATATATTTTATGCCTTTTTTGCCGGCAAAATAAGCGCGCACATAGTGGCGGTTTGCAAGATCAAAACGCGCTTTTACGCCGTAAACACCGCCAAGGGCAAGATAATCTTGCGCGGTGCCGTCGTTTGTTTTAAGCCAATCTTTTATGCCTTCAATGGAAGATGAAATTGATTTTTCAAAAATTTCTGTTTGGGCAAGATTGCTCTTTTCAAACTCATATTCAAAACGCGCCCATTCTATCATTGTTTTGCCAAAAAGTGCAATAGGATAGTTTGGACTTTTTTCCAAAATATAATTTATATTTTCTTCTGCGGTTTTGAAATCTAAATTATAAATTGCGCTCACACCCGTTTGCGCTTTTTGCATATAATCGGGCGGCATAGTAAAGCCCGCACCGAAAGCAAGCGACGGAAAAAGTAAAAAACACAGGGCAAGTTTTTTAAGCATTCTTTTCAATTTTATCTTTGCCAAAATATGGGCGCAAAGCCTCGGGGATAATTATAGTGCCGTCTTTTTGTTGGTAATTTTCCAAAATTGCGGCAAATGTGCGGCCGACTGCTATACCGCTGCCGTTTAAAGTATGCACAAATTGCGTTCCTTTGCCGTTTGTTTCTTTATAACGAAGGTTCATTCTTCTTGCTTGGAAGTCTGTGCAGTTAGAGCAGGAAGAAATTTCCCTAAAGCAATTTTGGCTGGGGAACCAAACTTCCAAGTCATAAGTTTTGGCCGCGCTAAAACCCATATCTCCGCTGGAAAGTAAAACTCTTTGATAAGGAAGTCCAAGAGTTTTTAAAACTTTTTCGGCCTCTAAAGTCATTTTTTCAAGAATTTCCATTGATTCTTGCGGCTTACTGAGCCAAACCATTTCTACTTTATTAAATTGGTGATTTCTTATTAAACCGCGCGTATCTTTGCCGTAAGCGCCGGCCTCTTTTCTAAAGCAAGGGGTATAAGCGGTGAAGGCTTTGGGTAAATCTTTTTCCTGTAAAATTTGGCCGCGATATAAATTTGTTAAAGGAATTTCCGCCGTGGAAATTAAATATTGGTCTTCTTCGCCTTCCAAGTGATACATATCATCTTTAAATTTAGGAAGTTGCCCTGTGCCGAGTAAAGCAGAAGCATTGATAATGGCTGGCGGCATATATTCCGTGTAGCCGGCTTGCGTGTGTAAATCTATCATAAAGTTAATTAAAGCTCTTTCCAAGCGGGCGCCGTCGCCGCGTAAAAGAGCAAAGCGGCTGCCTGATAAAACTGCTGCTGTTTGGAAATCCAAAATACCAAGTTCTTCGCCTAAAGCGTGGTGGTCTTTTGGCTCAAAATCAAATTTAGGCAAGGGTAAAGTGTTTTCTTTTACAATGACATTTGCTTTTTCATCAGCACCGACGGGAACAGATACATCCGGCAAATTCGGTATCATAAGCATAAGAGTATCTATTTGGGTTTTAAGTTCATTCATTTTAACATCTGCTTGGGCCATTTCATCTTTTAAAGTATTGGCCTGTTTCATAATTTCTGCTGCGGCCTCAGGCCCTTGTTTTGCACGAACTACGCCGATTTGTTTTGATAAATTATTGCGTTTTGCTCTTAAATCTTCCACTTTTTGAAGTTCTTTTTTATATTCTTGATAAAGAGCAACGACTTTGGCTGCATCTTCTTTTAATTTAGGGTTTCTGTTGCCAAGGCGTTCTTGAACTTCTATGGGGTTTGATACTAAAAATTTAATGTCTATCATAATCTCCTCTTGCTAAATCTTGAATAGTATAAGGTTTTGGGAAATACTTTTTTAAAGAATCTGTTTTTTGTTTACTTTCACCAGCGACAAGAGAGGCAAGAGTATCTGCACTTACCGGCAAAAAGAACATCTGCCTAACAACAAAAACAGCTATTAATAAAAAACCAAATATCAATACTATCCAAAAAAAAGGACCTAAAGACGGTTTTTCTATTAATGAGTTTTCTTCCATTTTCAACCTTTGTTAAAATATTTTTTATAAAATTGGGATAAAAAAATCCCTTAAATACTATTATATCACTTTAATATTTAATAAAATATATGTATGGATAAAAAAACAGCACAAATTTTAAAAAGAGCAAAAAAAATTAAAATGCTGATTACGGATGTTGACGGCGTTTTAACTGATGCTAGTATGAACTTTTTTGCAACGCCTTCAGGCAAAATTGCAGAAGTAAAAAAGTTTTGCGCTTATGACGGCCTTGCCTGCCACATGCTTAGAGACGGCGGCATAAAAAGCGCTATAATAACCGGCGGCAATGCCCCCGCAACAGAAGCGCGGGCCGCAAGTCTTGGTATGGATTTTTTATATTATAACTTTCTTTCAAAAGGCTTGGCCTTAAAAGATTTATTAAAAAAATCCGGCCTTAAAGCAGAAGAAGTTGCCTTTTTGGGCGATGACTTTATTGATATGCCCGCTATGCTTGAAGCAGGCCTTGCCTGTGCAGTTAAAACTTCTATACCGGAAGTTAAAAAAATTGCCCACTATATAACCAAAAAAGAAGGCGGCAAAGGTGCT
>JAZKZM010000033.1:0-1442 GCA_045612685.1 Elusimicrobiaceae bacterium | reverse complement strand
AAAGAATTTAATAAATATAATTATGGGGGCGGGCAAGTGTTTCATTTATAAATTCCTATTTTTTAAACTGCATATTATAAAGAGAAGCGTAGGCGCCTGCTTTCTTTAATAAATTTTCGTGCGCGCCGCTTTCCACAATTTTTCCGTCGTTAATAACAACAATATTATCGGCATTTTGTATGGTGCTTAAGCGGTGGGCTATAACGATAACGGTGCGGTTTTTCATTAAATTATCAAGTGCTTCCTGAACGACATGTTCCGATTTGGTATCAAGCGCGCTGGTGGCTTCGTCTAAGATAACAATAGGAGCATTTTTTACAAAAGCCCTTGCAATAGCCAAGCGTTGTTTCTGCCCGCCGGAAAGTAAAATTCCCCTTTCGCCGATTTGTGTATCAAGCCCGTCTTTAAGACCTTTTACAAAATCATATAAGCAGGCACTCTTTAAAGCTTTCCAAATGCCTTCGTCGCTGACATTGGGGTTGCCAAGTAAAATATTTTCTCTAATTGTGCCGGAAAATAAGAAATTATCCTGAAATACCATAGCAATTTGCTTTCTTAAAGAAGCTTGGCTTAAATCGCGGATATCTTGGCCGTCAATCATAATAGAGCCGTCTTGTATTTCATATAAGCGCGGAATTAAAGAAGATATGGTTGTTTTTCCTCCGCCGGAATTGCCGACAAGCGCGCAAGTTTGCCCGCACGGAATTTCCAAATTAATATTTTCTAAAACCGTTTTGCCCGGAATATAGCCGAAAGATACATTTTTAAAAGTAATACCTTTTTTTACTTCGGTAAGTTCTTTTGCTTCCGGTTTATCTTTTATATTCGGTTGTAAATCCAAAATTTCAAAAATGCGGTCAATAGCAAGGAAGGAATTTTGGATAGAAATATAATTGTTGCCGACTGATTTTAAAGGTGTATAAAGCATCATTAAGGCTGCCACAAAGGCAACAAAGTTGCCGCTTGTTATTTTGCCGCTAACAATTAAATAACTGCCGCCCCAGATAACTAGAGCTACCCCGCACGCCATTAAAAAGTGCATTACCGGCGAAAGCCAGTTTGTCCTTTGCACCATCTTCATAGCAAGGGCAAAAGTTGTATCGGTAATTTGATGAAAGCGGTTTTTAAAAGTTTCTTCCAAAGTAAAAGAACGGATAGTGCGGTTGCCGGCAAAAGTTTCATTATAAGTTGTTACCATAGAGGACATATTTACAACGGATCTTGCAACAATATCTTTCATTTTTTTGCGCACATATTGCATAAGCGGTGCAAATACCAGCAAGACGGAAACGGCAATCAAAGCAAGTTGCCAGGAGTTATAAATAAGCACACAAATAAGTGATAAAGAAGAAAATGTTTTTGATAAAAATTGCTTTATATTATCTACAAGACCGATAGAAGCGTTTTCGGCGTCGTTTGAATAGCGGTAAAGAATTTCGCCT
>JAZKZM010000032.1:0-1953 GCA_045612685.1 Elusimicrobiaceae bacterium | reverse complement strand
TTCTTTAAGAAACCGCGTCAAAGAAGCCTGGAGCGATGTTGAAGTTCAAATGAAACGCAGATATGACCTTATTCCAAATTTAGTGGAATCTGTTAAAGGCTATGCCGCGCACGAAAGCACAACACTTGAAAAAGTTATCCAAGCAAGAAATAGTGCTATGGCAAACCACGGCACCCCTGCCGAACAAGCTAAAAGCGAAAATATTTTATCGGGCACACTTAAAAGTTTATTTGCTTTGAGCGAAAATTACCCAGATTTAAAAGCAAATCAAAACTTCCTTAAATTACAAGATGAATTGACCGATACCGAAAATAAAATTAAAGCATCCCGCCGCTATTATAACGGCAATGTTCTTGCTTTAAATAATAAGGTTGAAATGTTCCCGACAAATGTTATTGCGGGAATGTTTGGTTTTAAGAAAGCTGATTTCTTTGAACTTGCCGACGACGAAAAAGCCGCAGCTTCTAAACCGGTTCAAGTTAAATTTTAATTATGCTGATTTACGACCATGTGCAAAAAAATAAAACCAAAATCATTTTGATTACGGCTTTATTTCCGCTTATTTTATCGGTTTTAATTTATCTGACTATTTATTTGGTGCATTATTTTGAGGGCTCTTATGTTGACGGGCTTAGCGTTTTGGCGCGCACAAATAATTTAGCGATGATAGTTATACCGATTGTTTTTGTTGTTGCTTTGTTATGGATGCTTTATTCTTACTTTAGCCAGGGCCAAATGCTTTTGGATATGACTGGCGCGCGCAAAATAACAAAAGATACCCATTTTGCTATTTATTCTATGGTGGAAGATGTTGCTATAGCAGCCGGTTTGCCCGTGCCGGAAGTTTACTTGATTCCCGAAGAAGGCTGTAATGCTTTTGCTTCCGGTGCAAAGCCCGAAACTGCAATTTTGGCAATGACGGAAGGTATTGTCAAAAAATTAACAAAGCCGCAGCTTGAAGGCGTTATCGCGCACGAAATGGCGCATATAGGAAACCGCGATGTCGCTTTGATGATGATGATTGTTAGCGGTATCGGTATTTTAACTTTAATTGGCAATATTTTAATTAGAGTTAGAAGCCGCGGTAAAGGCAAGGGCGCGGCTATTATTCCTTTGCTTGGGCTTGTGTTTTTGCTTTACGGCTTATTCTTGGCTCCTATAATAAGAATGATGCTTTCCCGTCGTCAAGAATATCAGGCAGATGCAACGGCTGCTTTAATTACGCGCGACCCTGAATCACTTGCCCAGGCGCTTGAAGCAATTTCCGGCAAGAGCGAAATTAAAGCCTTTGACGGCCAAAGTTATGCTTCCAGTATGTGCTTTTTGCCGGCTGTTTTGACGCATTTGTTTGATTCACACCCGCCTATAGAAAAGAGGATTGCCGCGCTTAGAACTATGCTCATACATTAAATTTTTTACAAAATTAAATGCCAACTTCAGCGCAAGAATCTTTTACATCATCATACATTTGTTCTTTGCCGTAATGATTGGCCCACCATTCACATACTAATTTGCGCAAGGTTGTATCAGAAGGAGCGCGGGTTAATACTGGTTTATTATTGTATTGTCCATTGTAAAATTGATAGGTATAAATTATCTTAGTATAATCTACTTCTCCAGCTGAATTTAAATAAGCAATATCTACCCAACAAGCATCATCAGTATAATTGCAACCTAAATTAAACCTTCCTATATTTGTATAACAATAAGTGCCTTCTATTTTGTTACAAGTAAGATCTATATCTAAGTATCCTTGAATTTCAGAGGTGGAAGCATTACCTACAAAACGGACATTTTTATTAGGCATATTATTTGCTAAACGCCAAGCTGCCATAGCTTTGTGGGCACTGGTAACATAAGTTGTCCATTGAGTAAGACGGCTTTTTAACACTGCTTTTAGGTATTGGGGCACGGCAATCGCGGCCAAAATACCGTTAATTAAAACGCCGACAA
>JAZKZM010000031.1:0-15531 GCA_045612685.1 Elusimicrobiaceae bacterium | reverse complement strand
GTTTTCATTGTTTAGGCTCTCTTACAACAACGCTTTCTGCTTTTTTAACACCTTTTTGCACGATGCCGACATTGTCTTTGAAATCTTCTTTCCAATCTGTAGGAGAACCGATACCAAGTTTTGATAAACCTCTGTAAATTTGCGCTTTTGTCGGATATTTGCCTTGTTGAATCTTTGTCCAAGGTTTTACGCCATCTAATTGCGGCATAAACATCATAACAATAATTGCCGCAATAATTACAAAAACAATATCCATAAAAGCATTTACAATCTTGCTTTTTGAAAAAGGTAAAACACTTACTATGGCACTAATAAAAACTATACCTAGTAATAAAGCAATATAAAGCCCAAAAATCATTGGCCCGGCGGTAAACGGAAAATCCGGAAAACAAACAGGCACGGCAACGCAAACTAATGCTAAAAGTATTGCCCTTCTTAAAATAACCATATAATCCTCCTTACTGCTATTTATCTTAATTATAGCAAATGTTTATTCTTCGTTTTTAAATTCTACACTTACGGTTAAAACTTCTTTGCCGTAATCTTGCGGCAAAGGCGGATAAGGCGCAGAGTTTAAAACTGCCACTTTTCCTTTATAGTCAAAATCTTCATTTTGGGAAGACTTATCAATCTGCACGCCGTAAACCGCGCCATTTTTATCAATATTAAAAGAAACAACAACACTTAACCCTATTGTTTTTTTAGGCATAAGTTTTTGCCATGAAGTCCATAAATTATTCCTGACTTGTGTTATATACCAAGGATAAGGAAAATTGGTAAAACTTGCTTGAACGGCACGCTCCCCCGGGGCACCGGTGCCTTCCCCCGCACCGATAAGATTATGCTCGCTTGAAACATCAATATTGCCGGTTTGGACTTCTTTTAAAATGCTGGGTTTTGAAAGAACAACTTTTTCTTCCTCGGTAGCTTGCTCTGTTTTTACAGTATCTTTTTGTTTTTCTTTTGTTATTTGCGCTTCAGTGTTATAAGCCGGTTTTTTTGTTTCTTTGGGTTTAGCTGTTTTAATTTGAGATTCTTCTTTGACCTGTGTTTTAGCTGGCTCTGGCTGCGCGGCTTGCGCCTGAGCTGTAGCTCCCCCCCCTTGCTCTTGCGGTGCGCCATAGCGCATCGGCGTAGAAGAAGAACCTATAAAATCAATAGTATAGGTTGCCTGCTTTTTATTATTTTGACTCTGGCCTTGCATACAAAAAAATAATAGCGAGAAAACTAAAATATGTAATAAGCCGGAATATAATAAAGATAAATTCATAAAAATTATCTCTTTTCCAAAACTCCAATACCAAGTTTGGCCGCACCGAGTTTTTTTGCCGTATCAAAAACAGCTACAACTTTTTCTATGGAAACGGCTTTATCTGCTTGGACAAGTATAGTTTTTTCGCGGGAGCGGCCAAGACGTAAAGTTAATTCTTCAGTTAAATTATTTAAAGAAGTTTGCCTATCTTCAACAAAAATTCTGCCGTCTTTATTTATTTCTATACGGATAACATTATCTTCGCTTATCTTATTAACGGAAGATGCCGAAGGCAAATCAACATTAAGCTGGCTTTGCACGATAAAAGGTGTCATAACCATAAAAATTATAAGTAAAATTAAAGTGATGTCTATAAAAGGCACCATATTAATTTCACCCATTATACCTTTTGTTTCAAGGCGGTTTTTCATAAAGATTTTTCCTTAGCTAATTCTGCAGAAGTTTCTGTTTCTTTTTGCGGAACATATAATTTAGCGGAAATAACTTCTTGCGCCATATATTGAAGATTTTTAGCAAAAAAATTAACTTTACTTAAAAAATAGTTATAGGCAATCAAAGCAGGAACAGCCACAAATAAACCGGCTGCCGTATTAACCAAGGCTTCGGCAATACCTTTTGCTACAACTGAAGGCCCTGCCCCGCTAATGCTGGCTAAATCGCTAAAAGCACGCATAACACCCAAAACCGTTCCGAATAAACCGATAAAAGGTGTTGTGCTGGCAAGCGTCGCCAGAACAGATAATTTGCGGGATAAAACTGCTGTTTCCCAATCAATAATTGAATCAGCCAAATCATTAAGCTGGGCAATATCATTTTTATCAGATTTAATAAGATTGGTAATCAATTTTGCAGCCGGTGTATTAGCATAACCTTTTCTGCGGCAGGCATCTAAAATTTTAAGAAAATTGCGCGCCGGCAATTGATAGCGGACATATTCCATCAATTTGCGTGAACGATTAATGTTTTTTCTGTATCTTATAAACCTGTCTATCATAACCGAAATAGAATAAACCGATAGACAAAGTAATAAAATTAAAACCGGCCCCCCTGCCTTAAGTAATGCTTTTAAACTGCCCATTTGTGTAAAATCCATAACTTCCTCCTAAATAACTTTTAATAATAATAAAATCCATAAAATTATATTTGTGATAACTCCAGCTAAAACATCATCAAGAACAATAGCCGTGCCATCTATATAATACTTTTCTTTTAATACTAAAGGCAAATCTTTACCAAAACTTTCCGCCTTTTTAATAAAAGCCGGTTTAATAGTATCAAAAACCCTAAATATTATAAAAGCAAGTAAAATTATAAAACCTTGTCTTGGCAAAAAAGCCATAGCGGTAAAAAAGCCGGCAATTTCATCTATAATAATTTTGGGATTATCTTTTACCTTCTCACCGAAATCAACCTTTTGGGAAATATATATACTAAACAAAGCAAAAACTAACCAGCAAATAAAATAATGTAAATGATTTGCCGGCATAAAAAGTAAAAATAAAAAAAGACCTTCAAAAGTGCCAAGCAACCCCGCACCGGTATTTTTTTTACCTTTTAAAATTGCCGTAGGTAAATAACTAATGTAAGCCCCTGTGGCAAAAAATTTTAAAAAACTATTTGGCATTTACAGGTAAACTCCAAGATTCTTTTAACATATCCCAATTATTTTTAAGATAGGTTATTGCACTTAAACAGGTAACAAGCGCGGTAAAAGTTGTTATCCAGTAAGGTAAAACTTTTAAAACATAATACCAAAAACATAAATAATGTTTTAAAGTGCCGGTAGCAAAATTGCTTAAAGCGCCCAAATCTACTATAAAAAAGATTACGCCAAGTGCAACAAGTTGAAAAGTTGTTTTAAATTTTCCCCAGCGTTCTGCGGCTAAAACTTTATTGTTTAAAGCAGCTAAAACACGCAAAGTGGAAACCATTAATTCCCTTAAAATTATAAAAAATACCGCCCAAACAGGAACATCAATAGAAGTCATTTCCGTAAAAGCAAAAAAGGCCGCACCGACTAGTATTTTATCAACAAAAGGGTCAACTATTGCGCCAAAAGGGGTATAAGAATTTGTGCTTCTTGCAATTCTACCGTCAACCCAATCGGTTGAAGCGGCAAAAGCAAATATCAAAGAAGCAATAATTAAAGTTAGCGGCGTTTGCGCTATCATAAGCAAGAACATCACTATTGCAAGCGCTGCTCGTGCGAGGGTTATTTTATTGGGTAAAGTCATTTTTCTGTTCATTTTGCACTCTCTTTTGTTTTTGATTGATTGATTTTAACTTCTTTTAAATTTGTTGTTGTTTTAACACCTTGACTTTGCAAAACTATCTGCACAGGGAAACTTTTTTTATCAAGCAAAAAAGTTAATTCATAAGAATCTTCGTCACTCTGGCCTTCTAAAACAAGTTTATATTTATCTTCTTCTTGAGTAAAACTTTTGATTTTGTGGTCTTTTAAAACTTGGGCATAATTGCCAAAATCAAAAAGGGCTTTATTTGTTTGCGCTTGCTGCCAGGTTTGCCAATCGCTGGTTGTAATTAAATTGCCTTCGGGGTCAAAAATTTTAATTATTTTTTTATCGGTCCAAGCACGCTGGATTAATTTGCCATTTTCATAAGTATCTAAAATAAGATTTTGACCTTCTTTTGAAAGTGTGCCTGTGTTTGATGAAATTAAAATATCTTCAAAAGAAGTCGTTTGGTCAAAAGCAATAAAAAGATTATTTATTTTATTATCCCAAGCACTGAAATCTTTTAAAACCTGTTCCTGAGTTTTAGCAAAAGCAGTTATAGCAAAAAAACATAAAAGAGAAACAAGCAAAAATTTATTTATAGATAGTTTCATATTCCTCCTCAGCCGGAGAATTTTGAAGGACTTGCAACTGCTGTTCAATAAGGTCATAATGAATTTCCCATCTGTTAGAGCCTTCCGGTTTAGAGATAAAACCCTTCATTTCAAGCACGCTTAAAATATTTGAAGCACGCGCACTTGAACCGAAATTCGCTTTTAAAATATCTTGTGAAACTCTGCGTCTTTGTAAAATTAAATTAAGCGCTTGTAGCATTTCTTCGCGTGATGTGCCAATACCTTGAGCCGGGCGCATACCTTCTTGGGTTTGTTCCGGCGGCACTTGAACAGGATAATCAGGCGCACCCTGAGCGCGCAAGAAATCAGCCACTTTTGTTATTTCTTCTTCAGAAATATAAGCACCTTGTATGCGTTTTGGTTTGGGGTCTGAAATACCTAAATAAAGCATATCGCCTTTACCAAGCAAAGTATCTGCGCCGTTTGCATCAAGCACGACTCTTGAGTCAATTTTAGAGGTAACCTGCAAAGCAATTCTTGAAGGTAAGTTTGCCTTAATAACACCCGTAATAACATTGGTGGAAGGGCGCTGCGTGCATAAAATCAAATGGATACCCAAAGCACGCCCCATCTGTGCAAGACGCTGGATAGAATCTTCTATAGCAGCTTTGGTTTGGAGCATCAAATCTGCCATTTCATCAATAATTACAACGATATAAAAAGCCTTTTCTTCATTATTTTGCTCGGCCCAAATATTGTATGATTCTATGTTTTTGACTTTGGCAATTTCAAAAATTTTCATACGCTTTTCCATAACTTTTACAAGGGCCTGCAAACTCTTAACTGCACCTTGGGCATCTTTAACAACATTAACATCTTCGCAAGGAACTTTAGGGTCATAAAGGTGCGGTATGCCTTCATATAAAGTTAACTCAACCCTCTTTGGGTCAACAAGTAAAAATTTAATTTCATCAGGTTTAGCGCGGTATAAAAGCGAAACTATCATTGAGTGCACACAAATACTTTTACCGCTGTTTGTGGCACCGGCAATTAAAACGTGGGGCATTTTTTCTATAACGGAAACAGCCGCATCCCCTTGAGCATAGCGGCCAAGCGCAACGGTTGTTTTATATTTAGAGTTAATAAAAGCAGGGTCTTGCAGAATTTCGCGCATAGTTACCATAACAGGTTTATCATTAGGAATTTCAAAGCCGACGGCATCTTTACCCGGGATAGGTGCTTCCACACGGATGCCTCTAGCCTTCATGGCAAGTGCAATATCATTTGAAATAGAAACTATTGAACTGATTTTAACACCCGGGCCGGGCTTAATTTCATAGCGGGTTACAACAGGGCCGGGCGCAACGCCGGTCACGGAAGCATCAATATCAAAACTTTTTAAAGTTTCTTCAAGTTTTTTAGTGGAAGCCGCAATTTCTGAGTCGCTTGGACCAATAATATTATTTTGGGACGGCTCTCTTAGCAAATCAAGCGGCGGCAAAACAAATTCTTTTTTCTCTTTTACTTCTTCTGCATTATCTTCTTTAGATTTATTTTTATCTTCGGCTTTAGTTTCCTGTTTGCGCGGCAAAGTTATCATCTGCGCAACAGGGCGGCTGATTTTTGGCATAGGTTTATTTTCTTCTTGTTCGGAGTCCTCTTCTTCGGCAACGACTCTTCTTGGGGCGTTTTTGGCCTCTTCTTCTTCTCTTTGTTTTTCTTCTTTTTTAGCTTCTTCTATTTGGGTTTTAAACTCGGCACGGGCTTGCATCCAAGAGGTAAAATCATTTCTTAGGATTTCAATAGTTTTGCGTATCGTTGAAACCCAAGGTATTGAAAATAAAATATGAACGCCAAGTATTATACCGGCAAAACAAAAAATTGCTCCGCCGACTTTGCCGGAAAAACGGGCAATAAAATCAAAAAATAACTGACCGATAATACCTGCTTGCAAAGAACTTTTGGCAAAAAAACTTTTTATAAAAGCAATTTCCCCGCCTAGCGAGCCAAGGGTTAAAACAACGCCAAGCAGCAAAGTAAATATTGCAAGTGTTCTGTTTTTTATACTGCGCCAAAGCCAATAAAATAAAAATATAGGAATAAAATAAGCAGTAGAACCAAAATATTTTATAAGAAAATTATAGGTTTCCTTACCTGCCACACCGGACATTGCTTTTAAGCCGTAAAGCGTGCAGCTAATCCATACAATTAAGGCAAAAGAAAAAACCCACACAAAAGCAAGTTTAGGAAAACCGCCGTTTGTGCTTTTTTTCTTACCGGATTTTTTATATAGATTGTTATAACGACGCACAACGCCCCCTTTTACACGGAAGCGATTTTAACTTGATAGTTTATACCGTCTGCTTCAAGAGTAATTTTGCCTTGCTCTAAAAGTTGGCCCAGTGCCATATACATTACAGAAGCCGATAAATGCAAATTAATTTTAATCTGCCAAGAGGAAACTTCCTGTTTTTCTTTTACAAATTCAAAAATTCTATCTGCTGCGGTGTTAATATTTTCCTTAAAAGACATAAAATATTCTCCTTATATTTTTTCAATGGCAAAAAGAGCATCACCGGGCTTAACCGGTTGGCCATTATCCACAAGCACTTTTTTAATTATGCAATTTTGGGTTGCTTTGACTTCGTTAAAAACCTTCATTGCTTCTATCAAGCAAATAGGATCGCCTGCTTTGACTTTTTCCCCTTCTCTGACAAAGGGCGGCGCACTTGGGGAAGCACCCCTAAAAAAGATACCCATTAAAGGTGATTTAATAGTGTTTGGGTATTGAACCGGAACACTTTTTTGACCGGGGGTATTATTGATTGATACAGTATTATCAACTACCGGCACGGCTATTTGGGCAGGTGCGCTGCGAACAAGCCTAACACGCGTGCCCTTATCTTCAAAATCAATAGTGCCGAGGTCATTATCCTGCATAAATTTATAAATTTCTTTTATTTGAGATAAAGCGGGGTTATTTACTTTGTTTGTTGTTTTTTTAGAAACAACCTTTTTAGTTTTGTTCATAAATCCTCTCTAAAACTGCTATATATATTCTACTAAATTTATTCAAATAAAAACTATATTTTGCTAGATAAACTAAACAAATCTTCAATTTCTATAATATCTGCGCCCTTTTTAATGCTTTTATCTTTTATGGGCGGTGTATAAATTTGCTTAAAGCCAAGACGCCTTGCCTCGGTTATTCTTTTATCTAAATGGGAAACAGAGGCACTTTGGCCTAAAATACCCATCTCGCCGATAAAAACGCTGGTGGCGCTTAAAGGTTTATCCCTTAAAGAACTGATAACAGCCGCGCAAAGTGCCATATCTAAGCCGCTGTCGCTTATTTTTATTCCGCCGCCAAGACTAACACAGACATCTTTTGTATCTAAACTAAGCCCGACATGGCGCTCTAAAGCGGCAAGCAAAATTTGCGTGCGGTTTAAATCAAGGCCTGTTGTTATTCTTCTTGGATAAGGAAAATGGGTTGGGCTTACAAGCGCTTGGACTTCGCTTAAAATCGGTCTTGAGCCTTCAAGCGCAACTGATAAAGCACGCCCTGCAATATCTTTTGTGCGCGAAGTTGAAGCAAAATATAAACTTGCATCAGGCACTTCTTCAAGCCCTTCCTGCCCCATTTTAAATAAGGCAATTTCAGCAGTAGAGCCAAAGCGGTTTTTGTGGGCTCTGAGTAAGCGCAAAACATTATCTTTTTCCGTTTCAAAATATAAAACACTGTCAACCATGTGCTCTAAAACTTTAGGGCCTGCCAAAGAACCTTCTTTTGTGATATGCCCGAGTAGAAAAGTTATTATGCCAAGCGGTTTTGTTAGGCGCAAAATTTCGCCTGCACTTTCTCTAACTTGACTGAGAGAGCCGCTTGTTGAAGAAAACTCCGGATGATAAATTGTTTGCACGGAATCAACAATTAAAACTTGCGGTTTAACTTCTTTAACCGCTTCTATAATTTGCTGAACATTGGTTTGGGAAACAAGGAAAATATTATCGCTTTTACATTGTAAGCGTTTTGCGCGTAATGCAATTTGTTCAACAGATTCTTCGCCTGAAACATATAAAACTTTTTGCGTTTTGGCTAGTTTTGCCGCAGCTTGCATCATTAAAGTGCTTTTACCAATACCCGGTGCGCCGGCAAGCAAAATAAGTTGCCCTTTAACAAGACCGCCGCCAAGTAATCTATCAAATTCGGGAATATCGGTGGCAATTCTTTGATAATCTTTTAAAGAGGCCTTATTTAAAGGCGTTATCGGCGAAGAAAAATCTGTAAAAGATTTTGCGCTTTTACTTTTTTTGCCTTCTTCTGCAATAACTTCTTCGGTCAAAGAATTCCACGCGCCGCAATCAGGGCATTGGCCCATCCACTTTGGCGAGTTAAAACCGCATTTTTGACAAGTAAAAATTGTTTTAAACTTCACAGCGCACCTCTTTTATTTTGCAAGGCTTGCAAGACCAAGTAAGCCGGCAAGTTCTTTATCTTCAAAAGATAAACTCATTGTTGCTTGGAAAGTGCCTGTTTCAAGCATATCATCATATCTGACACCAAAGCCAAGATTCTTTGTGGCCCAAGTGCCGGCCCCGATAGAAACATCTGCTTTATCAAACTTGCGCCCGTTTATAACTCTGTTGCGGCCGAAATCAGTTCCTTCGCCGTAAACATAAAAGTTTTTAAGGGCATAAGCATCAGCCATATAGAAAGGTTTTAAAGATAAAACAGCACCGCCTGAACCGCGTATCATACCGACATTTAAATCTGCCCATTTATTGTAGAAAGCCAAGCGGAAATCAAGTTTATTTGGTTTGCCGCGATAGTCTTTATCGTTTTTAGGTTCATTATCCCTATTACCCATATCGGCAATACCGGCCCTATAATACATAAAACTATTGCGCGGAACAAATTTGATACCCAAATCAGATTCCACAAGTCCGCCGTTTGGCTGAATTCTGGCTTCATACATCCAGAACAAACGGAAGCGTGCAATTCTGCCGATAAATTGTTTGGCGTCTTCGCTAACTTGGCGGACATTGGCAAGAGTGCTTTTTACATCCTCAGCCATTTGTTTATCTTGCGTTAAGGCTTTAAAAAGGCCGTCATCACTATCAAGTTGGCTCATAAATTCTTTTGAGGTTTGGGTAAGTTCGCTTACATTTTGCATTGAAGAAGCAAGATAAGGCCTTAAAGATAAAACAAGTTCATTAATATTGCCGGAAAGTTGCCTTAAATTAGAAAGGGTAGCATTTAAATCTTCGCCAAAGCGGCCTTCATCACTGACAGTTTTTGTAAAATCCTGAAGCCCGCCGAGCGTTTGCGTTATCATATCGGAAATTGAAGGCATACTGACACCTTGTATAATGTCGCCTGCTTTTATAACACCGCTTGAAGCGTGGCCTTGGTCAATTTGTAAATAATTTGTGCCGATTAAACTTGTGGCAGCAATAACAAATTTGGAATCTTTATAAATGGTAACCCCGTCATTAATGCGGACAAGGGCCACAACTTTGCCGTCAACTATTTTAAGTTCTTTAACTTTACCGACTTCCACACCGTTTAAGCGGACATTTGATTTTGCCGGCAAGCCGGAAACATCATTAAAGTAAACTTTAATATCATATCCGCTTGAAATAGTGAAATTGCCAAACATAAAAATAGATAATCCCAAAAGAACTATTCCTAAAAATGTAAAAAGACCGACTTTTGTTTCTGCTGTCATTTTTTAACCTCTTAATTTCTAATTTGCATTTGTATAGGCCCTTTTGAAAGACCTTCAACAAATTGCTTTACATAAGGATTTTGGCTTTTCTTAAATTCCGGCGTGGGTGCGCAAAGTTGCACTTTGCCTTCATAAAGCATTGCCATTTCATCCGATATTTCAAAGGCGGACTTCATATCGTGCGTAATAACGATAGAAGTTACGCCAAGTTTATTTTTCAAATCTATAATAAGTTCATTAATAATTTCCGACATTATGGGATCTAGCCCGCTGGTGGGTTCATCATATAAAATAACTTTTGGCTCGGTTGCAAGAACGCGCGCAAGACTAACACGCTTTTTCATACCGCCGGAAAGTTCTGAAGGGCGTAAATGTTCAATATCTTTTAGACCGACTAAAGCAAGTTTTTCTTTTGCGATTTTGGCATATTCCGATTTTGGCGTATCGGTTAAATATTTTAGGCCGAAAACTACATTTTCCCCCACGCTTAAAGAATCAAATAAAGCGCCTTCTTGGAAAAGATAACCGAAATTCCTTCTAAGTTTGGCTAGTGCCACTTGGCTTTTAATGTGGGTTATATCTTGACCATTGACTAAAATTTTGCCGCCGTCGGGCTCAAGCAAGCGAATAATACACTTAATTAAAGTGCTTTTACCCGTTCCGCTGCCGCCGATAATAGCCAAAGTTTTGCCGTCTTCTATTTTAAGATTTACACCTCTTAAAATATGCTTCGGACCGAAATGTTTTTTTAAATCAATAATCTCTATCATTTATAACCCCAGCGAACTTAAAATTGCCGTCAAGAAATAATCCATTACCAAAATTAAAACCATACTTGTAACAACGGCTTGGGTGGTGCTTTTACCAACACCTTCCGCGCCGCCGCGCGTCCATAAACCTTTATAACAACAAACAACACCTATCATAAAAGCAAAAAAGATAGATTTAATAAAGCCGTGCATTAAATCATCCACGCCGATAAAAGTTGTTATATCACTCATATAAACATTGCTGGCAACGCCAAGAGTGTTAACACTAACCAAAAAACCGCCGAACATACCTGAAAAATTAGCACATAAAGTTAAAACCGGAATAGCAATCATAAAAGCAATTATACGCGGGATAACAAGATATCTTATAGGGTCTGTGCCAAGAGTGTGTAAAGCGTCAATTTGTTCTGTTACCTGCATAGTGCCGATTTCAGCTGTAACAGCAGCACCCGCGCGACCTGCAACAACAAATGCCGTTAAAACAGGGCCAAGTTCACGGACTAAAGAAAAACCGACAACCGTGCCGATATATAAAGGCTCGCTTAAAATATTACGCATAGTTGTTCCTGCCTGTAAAGCAAGAACCATACCCGTAAATAAACTTGTTAAGGTAGCAACTATCAAAGATTCTACACCGATTTTTGTTGTCTGCTGCATTGTTTGGCTAAATTCCAAACGCGATTTGAAAAGCCAAAAGAAGCAAGAATAAACCATACTTGCAGCCTGACCAAGCTGGGTAAAAAATTTGATAAGTAATCTGCCAAGTGCTTTAAACATTTGCTATTCTGGGTATCCTTTTATTAAGTAAAGTTAAAATTTCATAATCTATAGTGCCGGCAAGTTTGGCAAGATCTAAGGCGGAAATTTTTTGGTCTTTTTGCTCGCCTATTAAAACAACCGCACTGCCGACTTTAATATCGCCAAGTTTAGTAATATCTGCCATAAGCATATCCATAGTGATATTACCTAAAACAGGGCATTTTTTGCCTTCTATTAAAACGCTTGCTTTATTACCTAGCGCCCTTAAAAAGCCATCACCATACCCTATAGGTATAGTAGCTATTTTTGAGGGTCTTTTGCAAATATGTCTGCGCCCATAACTGATACAAGCGCCTTTTCTGACATCTTTGATAAAAACAATTTTAGAGTGCAAAGATAAAATGGGTTTATAACCTTTTTCAAGTCCATAAGCAAGGTGGCCAAGGCGCACCATATCAAAAGAATATTTCGGATAATTTATAAAACCGCTGCTTGCGCTGATATGTGCAAGGCCTGTGTTAAGACCTTCGGCCTTGGCTTGGCATAAAAACTCTTCAAAATATTCAAGTTGCTTTAAGGTATATTTTTTATCTTCTGCGGTTTTGCCGTCTGCACTTGAAAAGTGGCTAAAACAACCTTCCACACAAACATATTTGCCGCCTTTATTTAAAATACGCAATATCTCAAGTGCGGCAGGACGCCTTGAACCAATGCGGCCCATACCTGTTTCTTGTTTAACATGGCATTTAGCAACAATTTTTAATTCTGTAGCAAGTTTAACAATAAATCTTGCTGCCCTGATACTTGCCACCACAACAGATAAATTATTTTTTAAAGCATATTCAAAACACTCAAAAGGATAAATTGAGCCAAGCACTAAAATAGGTTTTGTTATACCGATATTTCTTAGAGAAATACCTTCCTCAATAGAAGCAACGGCAAAAGCATCACAAAGATTATTCTTTTGCGCATAAGTGCTGATTAAATCTGCGCCGTGGCCGTAAGCATTGGCTTTAACTAAAAGCATAATTTTTGGCACTATAGTTTTGCCGGCACAAATAGACCTTGCTTTTAAAAGATTATCTTTTAAAGCCGTTAAATTAATTTTGGCGTAAGTCGGGCGCAAAATAGGTAAAGTGTTTTTCTGTTGCATAAATTATAAAGAGATAACCTCCCCATTTTCCATAGGAACATTAACATTTTCCGGCATAGGGTTGGTAAATAAAGTATATTCCCCTATCCATTGTAATTCAACAGGACCGACAGGCCCATTGCGTTGTTTTGCAATAATAAGGGTTGCGCTTCTTTTTAAAGATTCATCATCGCGTTTATAATAACCTTCCCTATGTATCAAAGCAACGACATCGGCATCCTGTTCAATAGAGCCTGATTCCCTTAAATCCGAAAGTTGCGGTTTATTATCCGCACGGCCGCGAGCTTCGGTGTTTCTGTTAAGTTGGGATAAGGCCATAACAGGCACATTAAGATCCCTTGCAAGGGCTTTTAACATTCTTGAAATTTCGGAAACTTCCTGCTGGCGGCTTTCCACTTTTTTACCTGTTCCGCGGATAAGTTGCATATAGTCAATAACGATAAGGCCAAGTTCTTTATTTTGCTTGGCAAGTTCGGTTGCAAGGCGGCGTGCACGCACACGAATTTCGGTTATGCTTAAAGCGGTGCTATCATCAATAAAAAGCGGTGCTTGGCCGAGTTTTTCAATTTCTATAGCCAAATCTTTCCAGCGTTCTTTTTTGAACATACCGGTATTAACTAAATACATTTCCGCCTGTGCGGCAGAGCAAACCATTCTTTGATAAATAGAGTGGCGCCCCATTTCAAGCGAGAATATCGCAACAGGTGCTTTTGCATTAACTGCCGCATTATAAGCAATATTCAAAGCCATAGCGGTTTTACCTTGTGAAGGGCGGGCAGCAAGAACAATTAAATCGCCTTTTCTAAGGCCGCCGGTTTTAAGGTCAAATTCGGTAAAGCCCGTCGGCACGCCTTTAACAGGGTTTTTATCCCTAATTAATTTTTCAATTTGGGCGCTTACTTCTTCGGCAAGAACTTTGGAAGAATAAAAACCCTTCATTTCCCTTTTTTGGCTTAAAGCAAAAAGTTTTGATTGCGCTTCATCTATAAGAGAATCCGGCTCTTCTTCTTGGTTATAACACTTTTCAATAGTGCTGGTGGAAACATTAATTAACTCTCTTACTAAAGAGGTTTGGCGCACGATATTGGCATAATGCTCTACGTGAGCTGCGGTGGAAACTTTATCCATAAGTTCACTTAAATATTTTTCCGCACCGACTTGCGCAAGAAGCCCTGTTCTTTTTAACTCTTCTATAACGGTAATAAGGTCAACTGCTTGCCCGCGGGAAGATAGCGCTGCCATAGCAGAAAAAATTTGTTTATGGGCAGATTTATAAAAATGCTCCGGCTGTAAAATATCCATTGCCTTTTCAAGAGCATCGGCTTCAATTAACATTGAACCAAGAACGGCCATTTCAGCATCTAGGGCCTGTGGGGGTAATTTTTGGCCTGCGGGCATATAGTAACCTCCTATAATTTTAATACAAATAAATCTTTTAGCACCCAAAAGGGGGCTACTTTCTATTTTACTATTTTAAAACGCTTATTTTGCGTTTTTTCTTGTTTTCCTTTGGATAAATATTTGTGTAAGGATTTTGAGAAGATATAAAACTAAAACTTAACACATAACGGCATAGGATTTTTAAGCGGTGGAGATTCCCGACAAAAACATTCGGGAATGACGACTTATACACAGCAAATGTTTTTGCAAGGATTCTGGGGAAAATATAAAACTAAGCAGAACACGAAGTTTTGCGAGGATTTTGGAGATAGTTTTAATTAGTTTTTCTTTTGAGAAAAAGAAAAACGCTTTTAGAAATGAGGGATACCTAGAGCGGCTGGCAAGCCCGCGTATCCGAAATTTCTAAAAAATTAAAAATAGCCCAAAAGCCGAAGCAAAAAAATACCCCCGCTTTAGAAGCAGGGGCATTTGTATTTTTTAAAACTTCTTATTTTGCAAGCACAATTTTTTTGCTTACATCAAAGTTTGTGCCTTTAACTCTAACGATATAAGTGCCGTTTGCAATATCTTGAACGGCAATTCTTTCCGTAGTAGAAGAAAGAACTTTTTTGTCTAATAATCTGCCGGAAATATCATAAAGTTCATAGGTGGTTTTTAAAGGATTTACGGAATCATCCAAATTTACTGAAACATATTCATTATTAAAAGTTATTTTAATAAGGTCATTTTGAGTATGATTTTCCACATCAACGCCGTAGAAATTTTCAACATTGACTCTAAACCATTTAAAAATAATATTGTAGCCATCCCACCAACCGGAGCCGACTTCATAATAAACGGTTAATAATTCTATATAACTGCCGTCTTTAAGTGTTTTGATAGGATTGCCGCTATAACTATATTCTGTTGCTTTATAATAATTATTGAAGAAACTTGTATTTATTTCGTAAGAGCTCTCACCGATAGGTTTATAAAATCTAAAAGAAGGTGTTGTAGCAACATAACCTGCAAAAGGAATAATATCTTCTACTTCTTGGAAATTTCTAAAAAGTTGTGTTTGCCCGTCATCGTGTTCCGTAGGATAAAGAATATATTCCACCTCATCTTGAGGAGCATATATAACTTCAGCAGATTGGCCGTCTTCAATATTATCAATATTGTCCTGAGTATCTCTTACTAAAACAATTCTTGCTTCTATAGAATTTTGGTTAGCATAGATAGAATCAGAAGACATTTGATATTTAAGAACACCGCAAGCAGTATCATAAGTTATACCTTCAAAAGAAGGATCATAAATATGGCAAGTATAAGGTGCCGGTGCATTTTGAACGCTTGCGCTGTGCTCATGCCAAAAGGTTATTCCATCTTCTTCATTTGCTCTGCTGCTTTTTACGATTTTGCCATTTTTTATTACGGCATAGTTGGCATTATTTAAAACTGCTTTATTACTAAGTAAAGTTTTAATTGCCGCTTTGATTTGTTTTTCTTGAAAATCCTTTTTTACTTGAGTATTTTGGGCTTCGTTTAGAGTTTGCAATTCTAATTTTATTTTATCAAATCCTTCAGGATTAGATTTATAAATATCTTCTTTAGAAACAGCGGCATTAAGCCCTACTGCAAAAGAAAGAACTGCA
>JAZKZM010000030.1:0-3068 GCA_045612685.1 Elusimicrobiaceae bacterium | reverse complement strand
TTGCTTATTTTTTTTTTTTTGATAAAGTTTATTTATAAACTTAATCCAAAAAGAGGTGTTTTTATGAAAACCCGCGCATTTACATTAATAGAGTTGTTAGTAGTCGTTTTAATTATTGGTATTTTGGCAGCAATAGCTGTTCCGCAATATCAAAAATCAGTAATGAAATCGCAATTACATACAGGTATGCCAATGGTTGAAAGTTTATATCAAGCCCAGCAATCTTACTATCTTACCCATGGCGATTTTGCCATAGATGTTGACGATTTGGATTTAGCAATTCCGTCTGGTTGCACAAAAAGAGAAACTACGGAAGATTCAATAGATTCAAAATATGATTGCCCTTGGGGAGTTATAGGTATAGGTTCAGGCGCAAATATACATTATATAAATCCAAAAGGGGTTCTTTTATATGCACATTACTATAAGAATGATCGCGTAAATAAAACAGATATGGAAGCCGGTCAAAGATATTGTTTTGCAAAAGGTGAAGATAAAGTAGCCCCAACAATATGTGAAAGTATCGGTGGTAAAATATTAAATTCCTATATTTCAACAGGCTGGAACCGCTACAAACTTCCATAATTTATATTTAATAATTTCGTTTAATATTTAATTGCTTTAAATTTTTTAAAGCATCTTTGTTGTTTTTATGTATTTGTGCTATTGTTTGGCAAGTTTCTAAATCGGCACAATCGGCACAAGTTTCAAAACCTTTATTTTTTACGCATTTACGCACTTGGCAAAGCGAACTGCAAAAAAATGTTTTTGCGCCTTCCGTGCGGCAGCCGGTGCAATTAATCATTTCCGGCGTGATTTCGGCCTTATTTAATTTGCTCCAAAGTTTTGCGGTTTTTTCTCTTAATTTATCGTCATTATTAAGCGTTGCTTTGTAAGCATTGCAACTTTCACAATCAAGTCCGCAGCAGCCAATCATTTTTTTCATATTATTTTTCCTAAATAAAAGGTAAAATTTACAGGTTTATATCAATGCCGATAGGTGCGTGGTCAGACCCCATAACATCACTTAAAATATAGGCATTTTTTAAGAGTTTAACTGCCTTATCATCTACCATAAAATAATCAAGGCGCCAGCCCACATTTCTTGTGCGTGCGGCGGTCTTGTAATCCCACCAGGTATATTGCTTTGGCTCTTTATTAAAAAGGCGGAAGCTATCATTTAAACCTTGGCTAAAAAACTTATCAAGCCAGGCTCTTTCTTCGGGCAAAAAGCCGGTGGTATTTTGGTTTTCTTTTGGGTGTTCAAGGTCAATTTCCTTGTGGGCGGTGTTAACATCGCCGCAGCAAATAACATATTTCTTTTTGGATAAATCTTTTGCGATTTGCAAAAATCTATCGTAAAAGCGCAGTTTATAATCAATTCTGTGCGGGCCTTGGCCGCCGTTTGGGTAGTAAATATTTATGAAGAAAAATTTTTCAAATTCAAGGCAGATATAGCGGCCTTCGGCGTCAAACTCCGCAACACCCATACTAAAGGAAACATTTAAAGGTTCTTCCTTTGTGTAAACGCCGACACCGCTATAACCTTTGCGCTCGGGCTGGCTAAAATAACTGAAATAGCCATTAACATTTTTTAAATTATCGCTTAATTGCTCGGGCCAGGCCTTTGTTTCCTGCAAGGCAACGATATCGGCTTTAGTAGATTTAAGCCAAGCTAAAAAGCCTTTTTTTTCTACGGCTCTTAGTCCGTTTACATTCCAAGATAGAAATTTCTTCTCCATAAATTATATAATATCATTTTAGGAGAGTTTTTATATGAGAAAAGGCAAATATTTACTTACCTCGGAATCTGTTTCCGAAGGCCACCCCGATAAAGTATGCGACCAAATTTCAGACGCTATACTTGATGAAATTTTAAAGAAAGATAAAACCGCAAGAGTTGCTTGCGAAACTTATATCACGCGCGGTATGGTAATTGTGGGGGGGGAAATCACCACAAATACTTGGGTTGATGTTGATAAAATAGCAAGAGAAACAATAAAAAATATCGGCTATAATGATTCTAAATACGGCTTTAACTATGAAACTTGCTCGGTAGTCAATGTTATCGGCAAGCAATCGCCCGATATCAGCCAAGGGGTTAATATCGGCGGTGCCGGCGACCAGGGTTTTATGGTTGGCTATGCCTGCAAGGAAACGCCCGAGTATATGCCACTACCTTTGCAACTTGCGCACGATATTTTAAAAAATTTAGCAAATCTTAGAAAGACTAAAAAACTTTCCTATATCGGTCCTGATGCAAAAAGCCAGGTGAGCGTTGAATATGTTGACGGCAAACCTGTTAGAATTGATACTATTGTTTTATCCACCCAGCACACAACGGAAATTTTGGATAAAACGGGCAAAAAAATCACTAAAGAAGCCGCCCAAGAATTAATTGACAAAGCAATTAAACCGATAGTTTCAAAATGGATAGATGCTAAGACCAAATATCTTATTAATCCTACGGGTAAATTTGTTATCGGCGGGCCGCAAAGCGATACCGGTATGACCGGCCGCAAAATTATTGTTGATACTTATGGTGGCAGATGCGCCCACGGCGGTGGCGCTTTCAGCGGTAAAGACCCGACAAAAGTTGATAGGTCAGCTGCCTATCTTGCAAGATATATTGCTAAAAATTTAGTGGCAAGTGGCGCTGCAACAGAGTGTGAAGTTCAAATTGCCTATGCTATCGGCAAAGCAGAGCCTGTCAGTTTCTATCTTAACACTTTTGGCACAGGCATTATCAGTGATGATAAACTTTGCGAAATTGCCAAAAAAGTTTTCAAAATGACGCCCCGCGCCATTATTGAGCAATTCAAGTTGCAACGCCCTATATACGAGAAAACCGCTGCCTACGGCCATTTCGGCCGCGCGGAATTCCCGTGGGAAAAGCTTGATAAAGTAAGCGAAATAAAGAAATATTTGAAATAAGAAAAATATTTTCCAACTAAAAAACCCTCTGCCTATGTTTTTAGCAGAGGGTTTTTACTAAGATTATTTTAAGTAGATTTAAACGCCTACTTCTAAACAGGAAGCTTTGACTTCTTCTGTCATTTGTTCTTTAT
>JAZKZM010000029.1:0-12009 GCA_045612685.1 Elusimicrobiaceae bacterium | reverse complement strand
GCAAGCCCGCGTATCCGAAATTTCTAAAAAATTAAAAATAGCCCAAAAGCCGAAGCAAAGCAAAGAAAAAGGCCTCTCATTTTTTGAGAGGCCTTTTTTATTCGTCAACTTCTAATTTATTTAGAAACTGAAGTCTTAGCTATATCAATGAGTTGTTTGAAAGATACGGGATCTTTAATAGCCATTTCAGATAACATTTTTCTGTTTAAGGTAATGTTAGCTTTGGTAAGGCCATTAATGAAGTTTGAATAATTTAAACCATGTTCGCGAACTGCGGCATTGATTCTGGTTATCCAAAGGGAACGATAAGTTCCTTTTTTATCTTTTCTGTCATTGTAAGCATGGACTAAAGATTTGTCCACCTGTTGGGTGGCCATTCTTAAGCGGCGGGATTTATCCCCGTAATAACCGCTTGCTCTGTTAAGAACTTTTTTCTTTCTTGCATGTCTTGCGACGCTAAATTTTATTCTCATTTTTCAACCACTCCAACTTATTTCATAGGAAGGTATTTTTTCAACATTTTACCTTCCGCAGAGTTAGGGGCAATAATTCTGGATTGCCTTCTTTCTCTTTTGATACTGGCCTTTTCAGGGGCGAGTAAGTGCCTTCTGCCGGCCTTTCTGTTTTTGTATTTACCGGCTGCATTTACTCTAAATCTCTTTTTTGCACCGGTATGATTTTTCAATTTTGGCATATTAATTATATTCCTCTACTTTAAACTTTAGGGACAAAGGTTATTGATATTCTGTTGCCCTGTGATTGTATTGTGCCATCAACATCTCCGACGGGTGCTAAACGCGTTTTCATATCGTTTAACATCGTTAGGCCGATGTCTTTATGCTGGTTTTCGCGTCCATAGAACACGATTGACACGCGGACCATGTCTTTCTTTTTAAGAAATCCTTCTATTTGCTTAACCTTAACTTCAAGATCGTGGGGCGCAATGCGAGATTTCATTCTAATCTCTTTCAAAGATACTGCTTTTTGTTTTTTCTTTGCGTCCTTTTCTTTTTTACCCTGTTCGTAAATATATTTGGAGTAATCTAATATTTTACAGACAGGAGGCTGCGCCGTTGGCGAAATTTCCACCAAGTCAAGCTCTTTTTCACGCGCTTTGTAGAGGGCTTCGCGAAGGCTAACAATGCCTATCATTTTGCCGTCTGTATCAACAAGTCTGACTTGCTCTGCGCGTATGTGTTCGTTCTTTCTTAAAAGATCCTTACTACTTCTGTTATTGTTTATTTTCATAACTGTCCCAAAGGGACTATTATATTATAGCAAAATTTATTTAAGTTTGCTTGCAAGTTCTTTAAAAACTTGGCCGCGGTGCTCAAAACTTTTAAACTGGTCAAAAGAGGCACACGCCGGAGAAAGCAGGCAAATATCCCCCTTTTTTGCGTTTTTGTAAATAAATTTTACTGCGGTTTGCAGGTCTTTACAATCTGTAATAGGGCAGAGGTTTTTTAACTCTTTTGCAATTTTGCCCGCCGCAGAACCGATTAAAACTATATGCTTGCAGGTTTTTTGTATTTCTTTTGCAAGCGGGCTGTAAGGCGCGCCTTTATCAAGCCCGCCTAAGATAAGCCAAAGTTTTTTATCTGTTTGAAGGGCTCTTAAAGCAATTAAAGTAGAATCAACATTTGTGGCTTTTGAGTCATTATAATATTTAACGCCTTTTTTAGTAGCAAAATATTCTATGCGATGTTCTATGTTTTTAAATTTATCCATAGCGCGCTGAACGCTGCTTGGGTGAACGCCACACGCAAAAGCCACAAGCGAGGCCGCCATAACATTTTCAATATTATGTATGCCTATTAAATCTTTTGGCGGTTTTATGTGTGAGCCGGAAGCAAAAATAATTTCATCCCCGTCGTAAAAGACATCACTTTTAAGTATCTTTTTAGGCGTGCTTGAAAAACTAAAAATACGGCATTTTGCTTTTTTAGCAAAAGAAGAGCAAACTTCATCAGAGCCGTTTATCACTAAAACTTGCTGGGCCTTTTGATGTTTGAAAATTTTTGATTTTGCTTCAATATATTTTTTGTAAGAGCCGTGATGTTCAAGGTGGTCGGGCGTGATATTTAAAATAGCAGAGGCGTGTGGATTAAAATAAGTGCTATCCTCAAGTTGATAACTTGAAACTTCAACAACAACTAAACTGTTTTCTTTTATTTTGCCGATTTTGCTTGCTATCGGTGTGCCGATATTACCGACAACATAAACTTGGCGGTGTTTGCCTTCTTCTTTAGCATATTCTTTTAAAATTGCGCCAAGCATTGTAGTTGTTGTGGTTTTGCCGTTTGTGCCGGTGATTGCAAAAATTTTGCAGCCTTTGGGTAAATAGGAAATTGCTACTTCAAGTTCGCTAAAAACAGGTTTTTTGGCTCTTTTGATTTGTTTTAAAACTTTATTTTGCCAAGAAATACCGGGGCTTTTAATAAAAAAATCATAATTTAAAAGATCTTGCTTGGGGAAAAGTTTTTTGTTTTCATCCCAATAGCAAAATTTTATACCTTTCTTTTTTAACAAAGAGCCGCAGGCAAGCCCGCTTTTGCCCGCCCCTAAAATAACGGCTGTTTTATTTTTGTAAAGATTGTGCTTGAACATTTTTTATTGCCTCTATTGCTTCTTCCGTATCGGAAAAGTGTATTTTGCCTGTCGGTAAAATTTGGTAATCCTCGTGGCCTTTGCCCGCAATTATAATAATATCATTTGGCTTTGCTTCAGCAATGGCTTTTTGAATTGCGGCGCGGCGCGAAGGCTCTAAAATAACTTTTGATTTATCAGCAATTCCCTTTAAAATATCTTCAAAAATAATTTTTGGATCTTCTTTACGGGGATTATCGTTGGTTAAGAAAACTAAATCACTGTTTTGTGTGGCACTTGCACCCATTAAAGGGCGTTTTGTTCTATCGCGCTGACCGCCGCAACCAAAAACGGTTATAAGACGGCCTTTTTGATAGGGTTTTAAGGTTTCATACGCTCTTAAAAGGGCTTCGTTGGTATAGGCAAAATCTACGAAAACATAAAAGTTTTGGCCTTCGTCAACTCTTTGCATACGGCCGGGAACGCCTTTTAAATTGTTAAGACCTGCTAAAATCGCGTCCCAGGAAATACCGCGCGCAAGCGAGCAGGCAGCAGCGCCAAGTGCATTATAAACATTATGCGCGCCAAGCAAATTGATATGCGCTTTTTTGCCGTTAATTTCAAAATCAACACCTTCTAAAGAGGGGTTAATATTGGAGGCGTGTAAACCCGCTTTTTCTTTTATGCCGTAAGTTATAATTTTAACTTTGCCGTTTAAATAATTATAAAGTTTTTTGCCGTAATCATCATCAATATTTATGACGGCAGTTTTATCTTTTTTAGTGTTTTGCGCGCTGATTAGATTATCAAAAAGTTTAACCTTTGCGGCAAAATAATTTTCAAAATTTAAGTGGAAATCTAAATGGTCCCTTTGAAGATTAGCAAAAAGGGCAATATCAAAATTTATACCTTCGGTGCGGTGAAGTTCAAGCGCGTGGGAAGAAACTTCCATAACAAGTGTGTCGCAATTTTGCTTGGTGCTAAAA
This sequence comes from Elusimicrobiaceae bacterium, assembly GCA_045612685.1. Classification (GTDB taxonomy): domain Bacteria; phylum Elusimicrobiota; class Elusimicrobia; order Elusimicrobiales; family Elusimicrobiaceae; genus Proelusimicrobium. The sequence continues at coordinate 8,437 of JAZKZM010000029.1, read as the reverse complement.
TCTATCATTTCTTCCAAAATAAGTGGCTCCGGCGTGGTGTTGGGCGCTTGGCTAATAAGTTTGCCGTTTGCACGATAATTTATCGTGCCGAAAACTGCCGGTTTTAAACCTACGGCAAATAAAATACTTTCTGTTAAATAAGCAGTGCTTGTTTTACCTTTTGTGCCGGTTAGTCCGATAACTTTTAATTTGTTTGAAGGATAATCGTAAAATTTACAGGCGGCACGGGCCATAGAAATTGTTATATTTTTAACTAAAATTGAAGGAACTTCTTTGAGAGATAATTGTTGCTCGCTCACAACGGCAACGGCTCCGTTTTTTATGGCGTCATTAATAAAGGCGTGTCCATCAACACTATAACCTTTGACGGCAAAAAACACAAAACCCTTTTTTATTTTAGCGGAGTTTTGCGTAAGACCCTTAACTTCAACTGCAGGCAAGGTATTATCTTCAAATAGTTCTTTTAAAGTCATATATATATATGCTAACATTTATTTAATGAACTTGGAAACACTTTATCACAAATATAATCGCTTTGAGTTGATTGAACCCGACCCCTTGATGTTTGTTTATCAATACAGAAATAACGACGATAGAGAGGTTGTGGCTCTTATAAGCGCGTGCTTTGCCTACGGCAATGTTAAGCAAATAATAAAAAATCTGACGGGTATTTTTGGCGTGATGGGGGCTTCGCCAAGAAAATATATTTTGGCAAAAACAAAACATGATTTTAAGAAGGATTTTAAAAATTTTAAATACCGCTTTACCACGCCTGAAGAACTTATAAATTTTTTATGCGCAATTAAAAATATTTTGGAAAAAGAAAATTCTTTAGAAAATCTTTTTTATAAATTTTACTTAGAAGGAAAAAAAGATTTTTTGTTTGCTTTAAATAATTTTTGCAAGACTTTGCGCTCTTTTGGAAATGTAAAATCTTTGGTGCCGGACCCGGATAAAAAAAGTGCTTTAAAAAGAATAAATTTGTTTTTGCGCTGGTGCGTGCGTAAAGATAATGTGGACCCCGGTATTTGGCATAAAATACCGACGGAGTGTTTAATTGTGCCGCTTGATGTGCATATGCATAGAAACGCGCGTGCTTTAGGCCTTACAAAAAGGAATCAAACAGATATGAAAACCGCTTTAGAAATATCTTGCTCGCTTGCCAAGTTTTGTCCAAAAGACCCGATAAAATATGATTTTTGTATTACGCGTTTTGGCATACACCCCGATTTCAAAAAGAAAAATATTAAAGAAAATGTTTAGTTTTTAGGAGAAAAAAATGAATTATATTTTTGTTGCAGATGAAAGAGAAGCAAAGGAAATTAAAATACCAAAAGAATTAAAAAATAAAGTTGTAAAAGTTATTACCGATTATGGCGAATATTATTCTATTAAAACCATAATTAAATTATTTGAAAAAAATGTTTTTAAAAAAGGTGATAAGTTTTTTAATGTAGGCTACTGCGGTGCAAATACTTTTGATGTAGGCGAGGTTGTAATCGTCGGTAAATCGTGCAGGGAAAAGCCTTCAAACTTTGCTAAAGATAAAACTTACACTCTTGATAGGAAATCAAAAGTAAAATGCTATAGTTCCAGCGATTTTGTGGAAAAAACTAACCATAAAGGCATTTTTGATATGGAACTTTATATGCTTGCAACAATATTCCCAAAAATTAAAGCAATTAAGATTGTTTCCGATACACTTAATTTAAAACAATATAAAAAAGTTGATTTAAAAAAATCTTGGCAGAAAGCAAGTAAAATGCTTTTTGCGGATATGAAATAAAAAAAACCTTTGCTCTCTCTTTTTATGAAAGCAAAGGTTTTTTATTGTCTTTTAAAAGTTTATTTTAAATAATCAGCGGCATTTACAGCCTTTCTCTGACTAGGTTCTTCAATTTCGTAGTAAGTATTTTTAAGCTCTTCTTTAACCAAATCTTTAAATAAGCTAGTAGGGAATATCATTGTATAATTTCTAAGTTGAGTGATAGCAGAGTTGTAAAATCTTCTTGCAGCGGCAATATGTTCTTCCACTTCGTTATAGGTTTTCATAGCTTGGGTCATTGTAGCATCAGATTTTAAAGTGGGGTAATTTTCCATTGAAACTTTTAATTGACCCCGAGCAAACTATCAAGTTTTTGGTTGCAAGTAAAGGCCTCTTGGCTGCCGGCAGGAGCATTTATGGCTTGGCTGCGAAGCTCTGTAATCTTTGTAAAAATTTCTTTTTCGTGCGTCATAAATCTTTGCGCTATTGTTAAAATATTAGGTAAAAGGTCATAGCGTTTTTTAAATTGAACATCTATGCTTGATTTAGCTTCTCTGACAGCATTGCCGCTTTTAACGACATTAACATAGCAAGAATAAAGATAAAGTGAAATAAGAACAAATATGACTAAAACAATTATATCAACTCCCATAAAGAACCTCCTATTTTCTAAAAACATTATAACATTATTTTTAAAATTTTTACAATCTCCTATAACCCTATATCTTGGTCCAGTTTAAGAGCGTCAATAATTTCTAAAATTTCTTTTATTTCCTGTAAAATATTCCAATAGGTTTTGGCACTTAAAGGGTCATCATTTACTTCAAAAAAATCTTTATTTATACCAATATCCAAAAAAACATTTGATACCGGGGAAATATCATTATTAAAAACAACACTTAACCACTTGCTTTTATGCGAAGTCTTATATTTTAATAATCTTGACATAAAAGAGGGCGTTAAAAGATAGCGCGCTTCTATTTGGTCTTCAGAAAAAACAACAAATTTGTCGTTAAAGACATTGTCTTCCAAAAGGACTTTCTGGTGTTTATCTGTAAGTATTGAAGGAAGACTCTGCAAATAGCTAATATGGGCGTTTGCAAGAACTGAAATAGGGTTTATATATTTGGAACAGACAATCGTTTCCCTTGTAAATTTTTTATTTATTTTGGCACCTACTAAAACATGCAACCAAATATTATCTTTCCTTTCAGGAGTAGACACTTCCGCTATCGTTATGGGAAGATCTTTATAAGTAAAAGCCAAAGCATCATCTATATTAATATGTAATGGCGATGTTAATAAGATTTTGCGAAAAGCCTCTGAATTTGGGATATTAAAACAAAATAGATTAAGACCGGGCAGTATGTTGATATTAAAATGAGAAAAAACCATATTTCTTATATCTCTTGCAAAAGGAGTTTTTCTTTTGCGTTCAAGATATACTAGATATGCTGCTATCGGAAACAAAATAAATATCAATAAAGGAAAAACGCAAGAAATACAAAAAAGAATTAGAAAGATTGTCCCCCACTTCTTACGAGTTTTTTCTGTTTTCTTTATTTTGCTTAAATCTGAATAGTCCTGAATATTGCCCTGCGCCACTTTTATTAAGTCAGGATAAACATTATCCATAAAATATTTATTAAAATGATAGGGCGACATTTCAAAAACATTTTTTGGATTGTCTGAATATTTTGTTTGAGGTTTTAAATCTATAATTTCATAATCGTTTTGTTCGGGGGGATTTGGCATAAAATTATTCCTTATTTAAGAGTGATAAAAATTCTTGTTCGGTTAAAATTTTTATGCCGAGCTTTTGTGCTTTTTCAAGTTTGCTACCGGCATCGGCACCGGCTACAACAGCGTAAGTTTTGCCTGATACACTTGAAGAAACTTTTGCCCCGTTTTGTTTGGCTAAGTTTTGCGCTTGATTGCGGGATAAAGTTTGAAGTTCACCTGTAAAAACAAAAGTTTTGCCTTCTAAAATTGCGCTTTTGTTTGCCTCGGGTGCTTTTAAAACAAGGCCGACTTTATTTAGATTTTCCAAATCTTTTAAAACTTTTGGCGTTTTAAAGAAATTAAAAATGCTTGTAGCACAAACAGGGCCAACTTCCCCTATTTTTTGTAATTCTTCCAAAGTTGCATTTTTTAAATTATCTATATTTTGGAAATGACGCGCCAAAATTTCCGCCGTTTTGGAGCCCACATGACGAATACCTAAAGCAAAAATAAATTTATCAAGTGTGGCTTTTTTGCTTTTTTCTATGGCTCTTAAAAGATTATCAGTTTTTTTATCGCCGAAAAACTCAAGACCCATTAAATCAAAAATCGTAAGAGTATAAATATCGCTATAACTTGTAAGACGTTTTGAATCAACAAGCTTATCTATAATAGTTGTGCCAAAGCCTTCTATATCCATAGCATCGCTGGCAACAAAATGCTCTAGCGAACCTTTAATTTGCGCAGGGCAGCTAGGGTTAGGGCAGCGGTAAGCAACGGCTTCTTCATCCTTGTAAACAGGGCTTTCACATGCGGGGCATATTGTCGGCACAATTTCTTTTTGGATATTAGGAGTTGATACGACTTTTACAATTTTGGGAATAACTTCGCCCGCTCTTTCAACAATAACTTCGCTGCCGATTTGAACGCCAAGGCGTTTAATTTCATCAAAATTATGCAAATTGGCAGAAGATATTATTACACCCGCGCAAGCAACAGGCTCAAGTGCGGCAACAGGTGTAATTATGCCTGTTCTTCCGACTGAAAAAACAATATCTTTAACTTTTGTTCTAACTTGCTCGGCCGGATATTTAAAAGCAACGGCCCAACGCGGACTTTTGGATGTTTGGCCAAGTTCTAATTGATATTTAAAATCATTTATTTTAACCACAAGGCCGTCAGCATCAAAAGGAAGATTTTTTAAACCTTCTTTAAAATCATTATAAAATTTTATTACTTGTTCTATATTATTAAAAGAATATCTGACGGGCGAAACCTGAAAACCAAATTCTTGGCATTGCTCAATAAATTCACTAAAAGAAGAAATATTTTTTATACCCGAGCCATAAGAATGCACGAAAAATTTTAAAGGACGGCTTTTTGTTATAAGAGGGTCTTTTTGGCGGATAGAACCAGCGGCTGCGTTTCTTGCATTGGCAAAGGGCGGCAAATCTTTATCAAGCTGACTTTCGTTTAAAGCGGCAAAATCTTTTTTATCTAAAAAAACTTCGCCCCTGATTTCCAAAATACCTTGAGGTTTGCCTTTTAGTTCATGCGGAATTGATTTAATGTTTTTTAGGTTTTGGGTTATATCTTCGCCTATTTTGCCATCTCCGCGGGTGGAGCCTTGCACAAAAATGCCGTCTTCGTATTTTAAAGAGCAGGAAACGCCGTCAATTTTGCTTTCAACAATCATTTCAAAATCACTGCGGCCAAGCGCTTTAGCCGAGCGCGTATGCCAAGTTAAAATATCCTCAGCATTATAACTGTTATCTAAAGATAACATTGGCGTTGAATGGCGGACCGGCTCAAAAGAAGAAGATGCCGCGCCGCCGATTTTTTGTGTCGGACTGGAAGCAGAAACACCAAGTTCCTTTTCCAGCTCTTTAAGGCGGGCATAAAGCATATCATAATCATAATCGGAAATTTCCGGCGAGTCTAAATTATAATAGCGGTTATTATGATATTCTATTTGCTTTTTTAAACTTTCAAGTTCTTCTTTTTTATTCATTGCGTTTAGTTTTAATTTTATCTAAAATACCGTTTAAAAATTTGCCGGAATTTTCTGTAGAATATTTTTTGGCAAGTTCAACCGATTCGTCTATAATTGCGGCAATGGGCGTTTTATCAGGGCTGAAGACAATTTCGTAAGTGGCCATTCTTAAAATTGCCCTATCCACGCTTGACATTCTTTCAAGCGACCAATTTTTTGAAAAAGAAGAAATAATTTTATCAATTTCTTTTGCGTTTTTCTGAACGCCTTGCACGATATCTTTACAAAAATCAAAGTGCTGGGCATCTAAATTTTCAAAAAAACTATTAACAAACAGGACCGCATCATTTTGGGTAAGTTTGCCGGCTTCGCTATAATACAAAGTTTGTAAGGCATATTCTCTGGCTAATCTTCTTGAACTCATATAAAAACCTCTAACTTATTTTAACATATTAAAAATTTGTTTCGCATAATCGGTCAAAGTTGGATCGCGTGCGCCCATAACCAAAATAACATCACCCGGTTTGGCGCTGGCTGCGATATCTTTTGCCGTATCATCTCTGCCGTTTAAGAAAGATACCGGCGTTCCTTTATGTTTAAGACCTTCATAAATAAGTTTGCTTGAAATATTAGGCGGAATTGTGCCACCGGCATAATAAATTTCGCCAAGCCACAAGTGGTCTTGTTCTTTAATATTTGCGCTAAATTCGTCAATAAATTCTTTTAATAAAAGTTGAACGCTTGTAAAAGCGTGCGGTTGGAAAAACGCTAAAACCCTTTTGCCGCGCAAGTGTGCTGCTTTTAAAGTGGCGGCAAGTTTATGGGGGTTATGGGCAAAGTCGTCAATAACTTCAACTTCGTTTTTTACGCCGATAGTATTAAAGCGGCGCCAAACACCTTTAAAGTTTTCAAGCGCTTTTGCGCAGTCCTCTAAACTAACCCCTTCCTGACGGGCAGCTGCTATTGCACCAAGAGCATCTTTTATATAATGTTCGCCCGGTAAATTGATTTTAAAAGGCACACCTTCAACTTCAAAAGTAGAGCCAAAGCCGTCCATTTTGATATTGTTTGCGTCTTTTAAAGAAAAAGTTAAAGCACCTTTACCGATTTCTTCTAAATCTGATTGGTCTGCGTTATAAATAAATTTATCGCAATTAATTCTAAATTTTTTAAAGAAACCTTTTAAGATATCAAGTTCTTTATGGTCTTTGGCAAGATTTAACATTACACCGATTTTGGGGTGATAGTTAACCAAAGTGCCGTCAGATTCATCAGCTTCTATAACAAGAATATCGCTTTTGCCTTTATAGACATTGCCAAAGAAACCTTCCTTCTGTAAAGAAAGCAAAAAGCCGCCCGTAATTAAAGAAGGTTCTTTGCCGGCTTGGCGTAAAATTTCAAAAAGCATAGCCGTTGTTGTGCTTTTGCCGCTGGTGCCGGAAATGGCAATTGTGTGATGTTCTTTAACGTGTTTTGCAAGCAAATCGGAACGGTGCAAAACAGGTATGCCATATTCTTTTGCTTTTTTAATTTCAATATTATCCGGCTCTATTGCAGAGGTTAAAATGACGGCATCAGTTTCAGGCGTGATTGCGCTGCCGTTTTGGGGGAACACTTTTACGCCGAGTTTTATCAAAGCCTGCCAAATAGGCAGTTGGGTAAAACCATTATTTATTAAGCGGTCCGAACCGCTTACTTCATCACCGTTCATAGCGTGAAGTTGGGCAAGCGCACTCATACCGACGCCGCCGATACCTACGAAATGTATTTTCATTTTACAAAATTCTCCATTGTATAAAATCCACCTTTTTGACTTACAAGCCACCTTGCAATTTTAACTGCCGAGGAGGCAAATAAATTGCGGTCTAAGGCTTTGTGCTGCAACAAAATTTCTTCATCGCCTGCCGGTGAAGATATTGTTAAACTATGCGTGCCGGGCACTTTGCCTTTGCGCGCGTATGTTATTTTTTCTTGCGGGAAATCTATTAAAGCGGCTAAAGATTTTGCTGTGCCGCTTGGCGCATCTTTCTTTTTGGCGTGATGTTCTTCGTGCAAAGCAAAATTATAACCTTGATATTTTTGCACTGCTTCTTTTAATAAACGGCCAAAAAGATACACACCGATACTGACATTAGGCGCACAAAAAACAGGGATTTCTTTTTCCTGTTTTAAGGCTTCTATAAAAGTATGTGATAAATTTGTCGTTCCGCATAAAAAAGCGGCTTTGTTTTGTTTGGCAATTTGAAAGGCCTCTTTTGCGCCTTCCGGCAAACTAAAATCAATAACTATATCAAAATGTTCGCCCTTTTCAAAAACGCCTTTATCTTTTTTGCCGACGATTTCCATATCTTGGCAAGCTTCAATATTTTTGGCAATCAACTGGCCCATTTGGCCGCTGGAACCGTTTAAAAAAACTTTTATCATAAGAAATTCTCCATTAAATAAGCGACAATCTGTCTGCCGTTTAAGGCTGCGCCCTTTAAAAGATTATCAAAAGTTATCCAGAAATGGATATAATTTTTATCTTCGGGGTCAAGTCTAAGACGGCTGATAAAAACTTCTTCAATACCGGCAACTTCTTTTGGAGTATGAATTTTGCCGTCGTAAATAAGCCCTTTTTGTGTATTAAACAAAACGGGCAAAGTTTCTAAATCAAATTCTTCTTTTGCACGCAAAGATACACATAAACTATGTGAAACTTGCACCGGCACCCTAACACAATGGCAGCGCACTTTTATTTTGGGAAGTTCCAAAATTTTGCGTGTTTCGTTTAGCCCTTTAAGTTCTTCAGAAGTCCATAAATTTTCTTTTATAGAGCCGATTTGCGGCACGCAGTTTGCCTGATATAAAGATTCGGGATTTTTGAAGTCTTCCAAAAGTTTTTTGCCGCCGCCGCTGATAGCCTGATAAGAAGAAAAGAAAACTTCTTCAAGGGTATATTTTTTCTTTAAAGGATT
>JAZKZM010000028.1:0-1020 GCA_045612685.1 Elusimicrobiaceae bacterium | reverse complement strand
AAAACACTTTTTCAAAGAAAAAGATAGTGCGCTTTTGTAGGACGAAGAGTTAAAAGAAGTCTTGCTTATTTTTTTTTTTTTGATAAACTACTTTTGTAAGTTTAATAAAAAACAAAGGAGAGTTTATGAAAACCCGTGCATTTACATTAATAGAGGTCTTAGTCGTTGTTTTAATTATAGGTATTTTAGCAGCAATTGCCGTTCCACAATATCAAGTTGCTGTAGCAAAAAGTAGAATAGCGGGATATTTCCCATTTGTCAAAAGCTTGATAGAAGCTCAAGAGGTTTATTATTTGCAAAATGGAGAATATGTCTTAAATTTGAAGAAACTTGATATTGCTATACCGGAGTCTTGCCATTTTTATGGACAAGAGGATTACTATTATGGCCATCGTGTTTATTGTGATGATAATATCGCAATTGATATGGCTGCCTCTGTTCTACCAGGGAAGGATCCTGTAGTGGTAGGAAAGGTTTCTGTAGTTTATTGTCCCAATTACGCAAATGAATGGCTTCAATGTGCTTTAACTCCAGAATTAGCTATTTCGTTTTATTTAGGTAATGCAGAGGCAACCCCTAATGAAATCCACTGTAAAGGGATAACTGATAAAGGCAAATCAATTTGTCAAAAATTTGCCGGACAAATGATAATAGATTAAATCTTGAATATATTTTAATCTTGAAATAAGAAACCCCCGCTTTGTTTTAAAAAAGCGGGGGGTAAATTTTTTATATTAAAAAATTATTCTAAATATGTTGGTCGGAATAATCTTTTAACATTTTTGTGCGGCTTGGGTGGCGCAATTTGCGGATGGCTTTTGCTTCAATTTGGCGCACGCGTTCGCGAGTCACATTAAACATCTTGCCAACTTCTTCAAGCGTTCTTGGGTAGCCCGAATCAATACCAAAGCGCAGGCGGATAATTTTTGCTTCTCTTTCGGAAAGTGTGCCAAGAACTTCGGCTACTTCCTGCTTGCGCAAAAAGTCCGATGCGGAATTTGAAGGGTTCGGCCCGTTTTT
>JAZKZM010000027.1:0-1688 GCA_045612685.1 Elusimicrobiaceae bacterium | reverse complement strand
AAAAACTTGAAGAACAAATAAACCTTATAAACACCAAACAAAATGTTTTGGAAAATAAAACCCTTTTGATTTATTCCGAAGTAAAAGAAACAAAAAATTTGCTTTTGGAAAAATTAAAAAAATAACGGAGATAAAAAATGTTAGATAAAATCTTAAAGTTTCTTCTTCCGGCAAAAATAAAAAATTTCCTCTTAAAAGTAAGAGATTTTTTGAAAGGCAAAAAGACTTATATTGCCGCCCTTATTTTGCTTTTGCAAGCTCTTATGGGTTATTTGGATGCAGCAGTATCTTTGAATAGTTTTGCTGACGCAGCAAACTTTTTGCAAAATTTGCCTACGAATGAAGCAACAAGTCTTTTAGTAGAGGCGCTTGCCCTTTTTGGGCTTCGCGCTTCTATCAAAAAATAGCAAGCAAACCAAAAAGAAACAAAGGAACATAAAGGAAACTGCCATTTCCTTTCTCCTTGCAAAACACCCTCTTATTAAAAAGAGGGTGTTTTTTGATAACGCATTAAAAATATCTAGCAATTTCTTTGTTTTTCTCTCATATTATCACTTTGAGAGTTGTTAACTAGTTTATACTATGTAAAAATAGTAAAAACTAGTGAGTGCGGAGTATAGAGAGATGAGATAAAGAGAAGAAAATAATCTCTTTACTAGTAGAAATATATTTTAGGACTTGTAAAGTTTGGTGTAAATAGTTATAATGAAAATATAAGTTATCGCAAGATAATTTATAACAATTTTAAGCGTTTTTGGAACTGCGTGAAGAACGCAGAGAGCTTTTGAGAAATCAAAGGCATAATACGAGTCCAAAAACAGCCCGTTATTAGGCACGCATTTACTTGGCTGATCCCCTTGTTTTTGCGTGCCGAGTGTTTGCCGTTCTTATAAAAGAACGGCAGACCGCGGCTGTTGTATTTGGGTTACTCGTATTAGCTCAAATACGGCAGCCGCTTTTTATTGGTTGTTTTTATAAATTCTCCCAAAACGCCTAATTTTTTTGAAAAGAGGAGAAAATAATATGGCACTAATAAAATGTAAAGAATGTGGTAAAGATTTCTCAGATATGGCTATTTCTTGCCCGAATTGCGGATACAATCCTGAACTTGCCAGAAAGAGAGAAGAAGAAAGAAGTTTTGTTCCAGAAGACAAGCGGAGAAGCAAAATTACTGCAGGCTTTTTATGCTTATTTTTATGGGGACTTGGCGCACATGAATTTTATTTAGGAAACGCAAATAAGGCTGGGGCGTGGATATTTTGGAATGTAATTTCATGTTTTATAGCAAGCATTTTTCCTGCTTTATTTCTACTAATTCTTATTCCTATAATTTGTTCTGTTAAATTGTGGACTATGCCTACAGAGAAATTTGATTCAAAGTATAACAAAATTAATTCTCCTAAAAATAAATTAGGTTGGTTTTTTCTTATTTTAGGCTTATTAATTGTTGGTTTTTTTGCGTTTGCTTTTTTTGCTTTTTACAAATAGCTCATATATAAAATATTAAGGAGGCACTAGAATGAAAAATATTAAAGAAAAAATAGAAAATATTGTAAAGCACATACAAACTTTATTCTTTTCTGAAAATGAATTTCAAATTTATCTTGCTACAAAACTTGCTAAAGACTTGGGTAAATATTATTCTATAGAATTAGAAGAAAAAATCCTTGGTAAGAGGATTGATATTG
>JAZKZM010000026.1:0-4512 GCA_045612685.1 Elusimicrobiaceae bacterium | reverse complement strand
GATTAGATATTTTTTGTTTAGGTATAATTTTTACTTTATTATTTTTTAAAATAGAGTATATTTTCTGCTTCGTAGTTATTACAGAAAAACTCATAATTTGAAAGGCTAGATATGAAAAAACATATTGTGAAGGATCTTTTTCAAAAGGAAGAGCTTCTGTTGTAATAATTTTTTGATAAAGAGGTTGGAATAATTGTTCGTAAAAACGAAACAATAATTCTTGGTTTCTTGATATTTCTGCAGGTTTAAAAAGATTTGCTATTTTTAAATTTATTTTTTGCTCAATATTTTTGTCTTTTTCGTATTTTATTGTAAATAATGACTTAAAATCGTCATTTAATAGCGCGAATAGATGTCGTATAAAATCTTGTTCCAAAGGAGTTTCTATTTTTTGCTCAAATAAATCTTTAAAAATCTCAAGATCATTCAAAGAAATTTTATTTTTTATTGTGTATAAATTTTTTTTGGATGCTATTTCCTTTAAATCATTTACTTTGTAATATTTTTTTGTTTTTTTATCATAGCAAGAAATAAAGTTTTCCGAATTAGTAAAATTTTTTAGATAGAATTGGGGAACAAAATGGTTATCTTTTGTGCTACATATCTGCATATTTGTTTCTACTCAATGATTCCGCCACCGAGAACTCTATTATTTAAGTAAAACACAGCACTTTGCCCCGCCGTAATAGACATTTGCGGTTCATCAAAAACAACTTGCGCGCGCTTTCCGCCGTCAAGAGGCGTAATTGTAGCAGGTGCTTCTTTATGCTGGCGGCGTATTTTGACAAGCGCTTTAATCGGCGCGCTCGGGCAGGCAATAGAAAGCCAATTTATTTGACTCACAAATAATTTATTATTAAACAAAGCGCTTTTCGGTCCGGCGATAATTTGATTATTTTTGCCGTCAATTTTTATTACATACAAAGGCTCTTTTGTTCCGCCTTGCGTAAGACCTTTTCTCTTGCCGATAGTATAATTCCAAATTCCTGTATGTTTGCCCAAAACTTTGCCGCTCATATCAACAATATTGCCCGGTTTTGGCGAGAAATTTAAAATATCATTATAATCGCCGCAGTAAAAATCTTGCGAATCTTGCTTTTGCGCTACAGGCAAATTATATTTTAAAGCAAGTTCCCTCACCTGTGGTTTTGTATAAGCGCCAAGCGGAAATAAAATATTTTTTAATTGCTCTTGCGTTAAGCGGTATAAAAAGTAAGTTTGGTCTTTTTCATCCTGCGGAGATTTTTCAAGATACCAGCGGCCCAAAGTTTTATCAAAATCAATTTTGGCATAATGACCCGTTGCAAATTTATCAAACAAAATGCCCTGTTTTTTTGCCATTGTGGGCAGTGCGCCAAACTTAACATAACTATTGCACCAAATGCACGGGTTTGGCGTGTGGCCGCAACTATATTCTTTTTTAAAATTTTCTATAACAATTTTTTTGTAAATTTCGCGGCAGTCAATAACTTCAAAAGGAATTTGTAAAAAATCTGCCACTTTTTTTGCGGTTTTTATATCTTCTTCTTCAGGGCCAAGGCAAGCATTGTTTGGCGTTTGCGGAGTAGGCAAACTATCGTCCCAGATAGACATTATCGCGCCTATCACTTCATAGCCCTGCTTTTTTAAAAGGCAGGCCGTCAAAGCGGAATCAACCCCGCCCGAAAGACCAACTAAAACTTTTGTCATATATGTATATTTTACAAAATTATGGTATAATATATATAGCCAAAAACGCAGGCCGCGCAAGCGGCTACTTTTATCGTTAAAGGCGAAATAAGTATGTATTCAATCATAGAAACAGGTGGAAAACAATACTGGGTAACCCCAGGCCAAAATCTGAAGGTTGAAAGACTTGAAGCAGAAGTCGGCGCAACAGTTGAACTTAAATCACTCTGGGCCGGTTCTGAAGAAGGCACCTCATCAGATACCAAAGCAGGTAAAACTGCCAAGGTCACCGCTGAAGTCGTAAGACATTTACGCGGTCGCAAGATAATTGTATTCAAAAAAAGACCTAAAAAGGGTTATGAAAAAACCCAAGGTCATAGACAAAATCTTACAGAAATCAAGATTAAAGAAATAATCTTATAAGGTAGAAACTATATGGCACATACAAAAGCACAAGGTTCCTCCTCTAACGGAAGGGACTCCCACGGTCAAAGACTTGGGGTTAAAAGATATGGCTCACAATACGTTAATGCCGGCGAGATTATTCTTAAACAACGCGGCACAAAAATATTGCCGGGCAATAATGTTTCAAGAGCCAGTGACGATAGTTTATTTGCAAGAATCTCAGGTATTGTTACCTTTGAGTGGGCCAAAAAAGGCAAACAGCAAGTATCTGTCTATGCTCAAAAAGAAGTTAAACCCGTAGCCAAAAAGGAAGTTAAAACTGCCCCTAAAGCAGTCAAAACAACCACAACAAAACCTGCTGCTAAAACAGCAACAAAAACAACAGCTACAAAAAAGACTTCTGCAAAAGCCAAATAAAATTTGGTAGCAAAAAAGGGCGGCTTTCAAATTTTTAAAAGCCGCTCTTTTTTTATGGTAAAATAAAATATATGCAAGCAAATAGTTTTATTGATAGAGTTAAAGTTTATGTCAAAGCCGGTAAAGGCGGCGATGGTTGCCTTTCGTTCAGACGCGAAAAGTTTATTGAGTTCGGCGGGCCAAACGGCGGAAGTGGCGGCCGTGGCGGCGATATTATTTTTAAAGCAGAGCCAAACATCACCACCTTACAAGACCTTGCCTACAACCCCCATATTGAAGCTATGAACGGCGAAAAGGGCGGCACCTATAACAAAACCGGTCTTGCCGGCAAAGATAAAATTATTTTAGTTCCGCTTGGCACAATTATTAAAGAAAACGACAATGTTTTGGCCGATTTAACTAAACCCGGCGAGGAAGTGATTATCGCAAAAGGTGGGCGCGGCGGCAGAGGAAACCAAAGTTTCAAAAGCCGTTTTAACACCGCCCCCAGAATTGCCGAAAACGGCCAACCGGGCGAAGAAAAAACTTTGATTCTTGAATTAAAAGTGCTTGCAGATGTCGGCCTTGTCGGTTTTCCCAATGCGGGCAAAAGCACTTTTTTGACGGCTGTTTCCGCCGCACGCCCGAAAATTGCGGGTTATCCTTTTACGACTTTAAACCCAAACCTTGGTATTGCAAGCCACAAAGGTAAAAGTTTCGTTGTTGCAGATATTCCGGGTATTATTGAAGGCGCAAGCCTTGGCAAAGGTCTTGGCCACCAATTTTTAAAACATATTGAAAGAACAAGAGTTTTAGTTCATTTAGTTGATCCTTTTGGTTTTGAAGATTTATCCGCCGAAAAATCAATAAAAGTTATAGAAAAAGAATTAAAAACTTTTGATAAAAACCTTGCGAAAAAGCCGCGCATTTTAGTTGTAAACAAAAAAGATATTGACGGCGCGGAGGAAATTTACGAGAAATTAAAAAAGAAATTAAAGAACGAAAATATTTTCTTTATTTCCGCAGCCGGCAAAATCGGTCTTAGCAAAGTTTTGGATAATATTGTTAAAGAACTTTCCAAAGCGCCCGTCGTAGTAGCAAAGAAAAAAGAAAAAGTTTTGCCCAAAATCCACGCTGTTGAGCCGATGTTTATTTTAAATAAAATTGACGAAAACACTTTCCAAATCACCGGCAAAAAAATAGAAGAATTTATTGCTATGACCAATTTTTCCCAGCCCGAAGCCGTGCAAAGATTACGCGGTATTTTCAAAAAATTCGGGCTTGAAAAAGCACTCCAAAAAGAAGGCATTTCAGAGGGCGCCACAATTATTGCCTGCGGAAAAGAATTTGAGTGGAACGGCGCAGTTGACGAAGAAGTTTCCGCCTTGCCCGATAGAATCGGCGGCTACAAAAGGCGCGCAACAAAACAAGAAAGATTAGACAAGCGCAAGGCACGACGCGCCGCAAAAAACCTCTAAAGTTTTTGCGGCGGCTTTTGGGCTATTTTTAATTTTTTTCAAACTTCGGATACATGGGGTTGCCACCCCGCGGGGTATACCTCGTTTGAAAGAAACGCTTTTTTCTAAACGAAAAAAGCTAATTAAAATTTCCACAAAAATCCTCGCAAAACTTGGCTTCGGCTTTTGGGCTATTTTTAATTTTTTAGAAATTTCGGATACGCGGGCCTCCCGGCCGCTCTAGGTATACCTCATTTCTAAAAGCGTTTTTTCTTTAGAAAAAAGAAAAAACTAATTAAAACTATCTCCAAAATCCTTGCAAAAACATTTGCTCTGATAGGGCGAAATTTGAATCGCAAAATCCTCGTTGAAAAAATCATCAAAAAAGAACAAATTTTATAAAAAGTGTAGCGCAAAAAATTCTTTTTCAAAGAAAAAGTCAGCGCGCTTTTGTAGGACGATGGTTTAGAAAAGACTTGCTTATTTTTTTTTTTTTGCTAAACTACTTTTATCAATTTTGAATAAAAAAGAGGTCCAAGTATGAAAAATCGCGCATTTACGCTAATAGAGTTATTGGTAGTTGTTT
>JAZKZM010000025.1:0-4397 GCA_045612685.1 Elusimicrobiaceae bacterium | reverse complement strand
CATAGCCGTACTTTTGCCAATAGATTGAATAATAGCAGTTATTGTGCCTTTTTGGGTATCCCAATCAACCAAGGTAACAGGCACCCTTTCGCCAAGTTCGCCGTAGCGCAAAATTATAAATTGGCCCGCTTTGGCAGATGCAGCAATAAGCGGTTCATAAATTTCAAATTTACAAACTACATTTGAAAGAGGTTCTTTATTAACAATTAAATTTTTTTCCATATTATTTTCCTTTAGGTGTCTGGGTTTTTAAATAATTATTTATGCGGCCGGCTGCTTCAAGGCCGTCTTTCATAGCCAAAAGAACGGTTGCACCGCCGCGCGTAATATCTCCGCCGCCAAAAACGCCTTTTATACTGCTGTTGCCGTTTTCGTCAAGTTCCATGGTGCCGCGTTCGGTCATTTTTAAATCAGGTGTGGTTTTAGCAATAATAGGATTTGGTTTTTGACCGATTGCAACAATAATGCTATCAGCAGGTATAAGAAAATCGGAATTTTCTACGGGAACGGGTCTTCTTCTGCCTTTTTCATCAGGCTCGCCAAGGCGCGCTTTTAAGCATTTTAGGGCTTTAACATAACCTTTTTCATCGGTAATAACTTCTTTTTGAATAGTTAAAAACTGAAATTCAACGCCTTCTTCCATAGCATTTAAAACTTCTTCTTTTCTGGCGGGCATTTCTTCTTGGCTGCGTCTATAAACAACGCTCACTTTTTGGGGCCCGAGTCTTTTAGCGCATCTTGCTGCGTCCATAGCGCTGTTTCCGCCACCAAGAACAATAACCTGTTTACCAATTTTTACAGGGGTATCGGACTCGGGGAATTTATAGGCCTGCATTAAATTGACTCTTGTTAAAAATTCATTTGCACTATAAACGCCGACGGCATTTTCCCCCGGGATACCGGCCATTGTGGGAAGCCCTGCGCCGCTACCGATATAAACGCCGTCAAATTCTTTAAGCAAATCTTTGACACTTGTTGAAGGGCCGATTAAAATATCTTGTCTAAATTCAACGCCCATTTCTTTAATGGTTTTTATTTCGCTGTCAATAACTTCTCTTGGCAAACGAAAAGACGGAATACCATATCTTAAAACACCGCCAAAAGCGTGCAAAGCTTCAAAAACCACAACTTTGTGGCCAAGCCTTCTAAGTTGTGCAGCACAAGCAAGAGAGGAAGGCCCAGAACCGATACAAGCAATTTTAAAACCTGTTTCTTCTTGCGGTTTTGGGGCTTTTAAAAGACCTTGTTTGCGTGCCGTGTCTGCGGTATATCTTTCCAAAAGGCCGATAGAAACAGGACCGAATTTTTCTTTTAATACGCAAGCGCCTTGGCAATATTTTTCTTGCGGGCAAACTCTGCCGCAAACTGCCGGTAAAAGACTTGTTATCATAATTGCTTCTATGGCACTTTTTATATCACCTTGATTTAAAGCAGCAATAAATTTGGGTATTTTTACATTAACAGGGCAAGCAGCCTGACAGCGAGGCTCTTTACAATTTAAGCAACGGCTTGCTTCAAGGGCGGCTTGTTCTTTTGTTAACCCCTGGGCAACTTCATCAAAATTTTTAATTCTATCTAAAGGTTCTTGGCGTTGACCTTCTTGTCTTGGTAAAGCGGGATTTGGCATTTTGCACCTCTAAATTAACCAAGCAAATTCAAATTTAACTTTGCACACAAAGTTTGAATAAGCTGATTTTTTTGTAAATTTTCCGGCATAAGTTTATATTTAGTAAAAACTATATTTTGTGCTCTGTATAATTTAATCGGCAAATTATACATTTGAGTAAAACTCAATAAATCAACTATAGCGGCAACTCTTTCTAAATCAGAAAAATCATTAACAAAACTATCTAATAACAAATCAAGGCGTTTAGTTAAAATATTTTCTATACTTGAAATTTCTAACGACGCTTTGTTTTGTTTTAAAAGATTTAAAATTTTGCCTATCTTATCTTTGTTTAAAGGGGCTTTTTGTAATTCTTCCTTTAATTCAAAATTCAAAGCAAACTCCGATAAACCTAAAAATAGTTTTGGCATGTGCAAACCGACATCACGAATATAACCCAAAACAGCATGTTCCTTTTCAAACACATTTATAAAACTGGAGCGTATCCTGCGTTTTGCTTTTTCTATGGAATTATCTAAAATCTGTTTTTGTCTGTCTTTCAAAAGATGCCTGATATCAAGAACATCAACAAAAGAACCTTTAATTAATTTTTTACATTGTTCAATTTCATTAAAAGTAAAAAGTTCTTTTATCTGATCAAGATTATCCGTTTGCCCATAAATCGCACCGCCTAAAATATCAGGCCCACCAAGGTGTAAAACGGCAAAACTTACTTTGCGGGTTTGGCAAGTTAATTTTGAAAAGAATAAGGCGTGCCCTGTTACCAAACGGGCAGATTCCTGGCGGTTAACTTCCACCTTAGGCTCGCGTATTTCATAAAAGAAGATATTATTATCAACTAAAATATCGTCTAACAAATAAGAAACGGCATAATTTATGGCAACTTTTCTAAGGCCTATAGACATCGGTAAAACAAATTTGTTATAGGTTGTGGCGCCGTCTTTATGGTCGGGAATATTGCTTGGCGCAAGTGCCAAACGATTAACAAAATCTCTTTCAATATCTTTGCCTGTAAGCCCGCGGTTATAGCCTATTGCGCGTTTTGCATAAGCCATAATTTGAACTGTTTCTATGCCGGAAACTTCATCAAAAAACCAACCGCAACTTGTATACATAAGAAGGGCATTTCTTTGCATTTCCATTAATTTCAAAGCGGTAGGTTTATCTTGAAGGGCAAGTTCGGTGCCGTATTCTTTCAAAAAATCTTCTGCTTTTGTTCTATCTAAAATAACTTTAATATAAGCATTTCTTGCGGCCCATATATCTTTATAATATTGGCTGCCCTTTTCTTTAAAAGTAATTAAAAGATTATCGCGCACAAAATCAAGCGCCTGCCTTAAAGGTGCGCGCCACTTTTGGTGCCAACCTGCCCCCATAGAACAATTACATCCGCAATCATTGCGCCAGCGTTCAACACCGTGGCAACAACTCCAGGAAGTATTTTCATTTATTTTTGCTTCATATTGGGGTGGGAACATTTCCAAATACTCGCCGTAAACTGTCATTTTGGCAAGATTATTTTTTTCCACATAGTTTATACAATAAGCAAGGGCCATATCGGCAAATTTTTGGTGATGACCGTAAGTTTCGCCGTCGGTTGCGATATGAACAAGCTGCTCGCTTTGGCGGGTATCAAAAGCACTTAACAATCTAGCGGCAAATCTTTCCCCGCTTTTAAGAGTATCGCCAAAAGCAATACCTTGCGAAATAGGCCCGTCATAAAAAAATAAAACTATACTTTTGCCGTTTGGCAAATTGCAAAGATAAGGTTTTTTAGGGTCAACTTTTGCGCCGGCTTCGTCGTGCCAATTTTTATCGCCTATTTTGCGGGTTTTGGCGCATTGGCTTGGCGCAAGAATAGTAAACTTTATGCCTTCTTCGGCTAAAATTTCAAGGGTTTTTGTATCAACGGCGGCTTCGGCAAGCCACATACCCTCAGGCATACGATTAAAGCGTTTTTTAAAATCTTCTATACCCCAAACAATTTGGGTTCTTTTATCTTCATCTGTAGCAAGAGGCATAATGATATGATTGTAAACTTGTGCAATAGCGCTGCCGTGCCCGCCAAAATTCTTTTGACTTTGTTTATCAGCTTCTAAAATTGCTTTATAAGTTTCTTTATCATATTTCTCCATCCAAGAAAGAAGCGTAGGTCCAAAGTTAAAACTGATTTTTGAATAATTACTTACAATATTTATAATTTCTTTTTTGCCATTTAAAATGCGTGCATAAGCGTTAGGGTGATAACACTCCGCACTGATACGCTCGTTCCAATTATCAAAAGGAAAAGCACTTTCCTGTGTTTGTATTTCTTCTATCCAAGGGTTTTCCCGCGGGGGTTGATAGAAATGTCCGTGTATGCATAAAAATCTGTTCATAGATATAATTTACATAAGATTGAGATATTTTACAAGCAATTTTTATTATTTACTTCTCTGTTATCTTTAACAGATGAAGATTTATTTTTATAACTCCGCGTCTGTAAGAGCACAAAATATCTTGTGCAAAGCCATTTTCATTATAACTGCTAAAAATATATTTATTTTTAAACATATCTGCTCCAACTGCCACTTCACATTTGTTTAAAGAGCATTTATACTTATCATTATAATTAGCGGAAATTAAAACTTTTATTGTTTGTTCAAAAAGTTCTTTAACTTGTTTATTTTGTAAAAGTTGTGGTTCAAAATCATAAGTAAAAGAATTTTGTTCATATTTTGCTTTTAACAAAACACTTGAAAACGCACCTAAAATTTTTACTATATAAACA
>JAZKZM010000024.1:0-1326 GCA_045612685.1 Elusimicrobiaceae bacterium | reverse complement strand
GCTACATAATAGCGCGAAAAATCTTTTGTTACAACAAGCATTTTAAAGTTGCCTTCTTCGTCTAAAGTAAGCAAATATTTATCGCGCGGAGCAATGCGGCGCATATTTAAAACGCTGTCTAATTTCTTGATAATTGCGTTTGTTTCTTCTTTAGATAAGCCGGCTTCCTGCAAAGGGATGCTTATATGCTGTTTAAGATTGCCGGAATATTTTTTAAAGAATATTTCTTGTGCTTGGTTTTGTTCGTGAATTTTTTCTGCTTTTTTATTGACATAAAAAAACATAGATAAAACAATAATAATACAAAGCGGTAAATAAACCGCAAGTTGTAGTAAAATTTGTTTTATTTTTTCGTTCATATAAGCACAAAATTCGGGGCGGTTAACACCCGCCCCTTTTAAATTATTTCTTTAAGTAAGATGCTAAAGCAATAGCATTGAATTTAAAGTCCGGAGCATCAGCTCTTGACGGGAGCAAAACAGGGATGCTGGGGCCGGCCAAAATTGCTGCACCTTTAACGCCTGCACCGAAGAAGGCAATACTCTTATAAACAGGGTTGCCTGCATCAAGGTCGGGCAAGACAATTAAGTCAACATCTCCGGGGACTTGTTTATTGGTGATACCTTTTTCCAAGGCTTTTTCTTTAGAGAAAGTGATATAAATATCATAAGGACCTTCAACGATACAATTTGGAATTTCGCCTTTTTGGTTCATTTCAACAAGGGCTTGGGCATCTAAAGTGGAGGGGATTTTTTCATTAACTTTTTCCACCGGGCAAACGATTGCTACTTTGGGTTTTTCAATGCCGAGTCTTCTTAAAATTGATACGGCATTGTTGATGATTTTTGCTTTTTGTTCAAGGGTTGGATTGATAACTACGGCAGAATCGGTTACGGCAAACATTTTGTGGTAATTATCGGTTTTAAAAAGAACAAAGTGGGTTAAAAGTGCGCCTTGCGGAACAAAACCGAGTTCTTTATTTAAAATAGCTTTCATATAATATTTTGTATCAACTAAACCTTTAACAAGAAAGTCACCTTCTCCGTCGTAAATTTTCTTTGCGGCGATATTGCACATTGTGGGGATATCGGTGCATTCAACAAATTCAAATTTGTCTTCTTTAAGGCCGATTTCTTTCATTAAATTTTTAACTTCGGCGGTGGGCCCGATTAAGATACCTTTTGTGATAAGGCCTTTATCATCTGCCATTTTAATAGCGGTGAGGGCTTCTTTATTATTTGCGCCCGGCACAACAACTCTGTTTGTTTTGCCTTTAACTAAATCAATAAGTTCATTAAAGTTTTTGAATTTCATTTTTTTATCTCC
>JAZKZM010000023.1:0-2672 GCA_045612685.1 Elusimicrobiaceae bacterium | reverse complement strand
GAACCGCCGCTTACAATCAACAACTTCCCGAACAACGCGCAAAAGCCGTCTATGATTTCATTTTAGCCAACGGCTTAAAAACAAGCGGTCTTTCCTATCACGGCTATGGTATGAACTATCCTATTGCAGATAACTCCACCGCCGAAGGCAGAGCCAAAAACAGACGCGTTGAGTTAAAAATCGTAGCAAACAAAAAATTAGTTGAACAAAACAGAGGTTAGTTTGTTTTAAGTTCTAACTTAAATTTTAAAACCCCCGTTTCTTTTTTGAAGCGGGGGTTTTTTAAAATTATTACTTAAATAATTTAATTTATAATATAGTAGTCATTAGGTTGCCAAGCACTTGGATCTGAAGGCCCCATACTTTTACAAATATCACGAGCCATTTCACTTTTGCCATAAGAAATGCAATATTGCATACCATCGCGTTGGGTATCGTCATTATTATGAAATTCAAATGACGGCATATTAACATTAGTAGCGCCGGCAGTACAATATTTTTTACTTGCACATTTAAAGTAATAAGTATTAGGATCCTTATTTTCAACATTATCTACCATTATATCTTCAGCCACATTTATATCAAGTTTAGTTAAATCAGTAGTATTTTCACTATTGGCTAAATAATACGCTCTTTGAGCTTGCATTATGGCTTGTAGCATAACAACTGCTTGTGAAGAGCGGGATTTATATACTGCTTTTTGGTATTGCGGCACGGCAATAGCGGCTAAAATACCGATTATTAAAACAACGACTAACAACTCTATAAGCGTAAACGCTTGGTTTTTCATATAAACTCCTTTTGTTTTCATTAAATTATAAGGAAAGTTTATCAAAAAAAAAAAATAAGCAAGTCTTTTTGACACTTTTACCTCTAAAAAAGCAATAAAAACCCCCTTGAAAGAGGGGGTTTTTATATTAAATTAAGTATAACATTAAAATTACATTAACTCAAATACCAACCAACCACGACTACCTATTTCTACACCACCCATGCCTTCACATACTGAAATAGCCGTTTCATTATCAGGTTGTGCAAAGCAGTATCTTTTCCCTTTTTCCAGTATATTACTAGGAATGCTATTATCATCCTTTAGCATGTGTAAATAGGCTATTTCAGACCTGCTTGCTTCCGGTTTTTTTGGTTGAAATTGCACAATAGAAAAATTATCATAACAACCTATTTTGCCAAAATCACAGGTATAGTAAGAAGAAACCCAAGTTCCTCCTTGTGTTTTTTCACAAGAATCATTTAAAGGCAAACTGATATCCAAATCATCAATATCAGTTGCAAAATCGCCGTGAGCAAGAGCGTAAGCCTGCTGTGCTTGATACAAACTTTCCACCAAGTTAATACCTCTATGCAAATCCGCTCTCATAACTGCTTTTTGATACTGCGGAACGGCGATAGCCGCCAAAATACCGATTATTAAAACAACGACTAACAACTCTATAAGCGTAAACGCGTGGTTTTTCATATAAACTCCTTTTATTTTCATTAAATTATAAGGAAAGTTTATCAAAAAAAAAAAAATAAGCAAGACTTCTCTTAACTCTTCGTCCTATAAATGCCCGCTGGCTTTTACTTTGTAAAAGCAATTTTATTTGCTACACTTTTTGCAAAATTTATTCTTTTTTTGATTATTTTTTCAACAAAAAAAGTAGGCACAAACAAGTTTGTTACAAAAAAACTTGATTTTCAAAAAAAAAAAAATAAGCAAGTCTTTTTGACACTTTTCCCTCTAAAAAAAAAGCCCCTGTGTGAAATATCACACAGGGGCTTAACAATTAAAATTTAGAAAGTTCGCAGCTCAACATTTTGTAAAGACTTACAAACTTTTTCACCTAAAGCATCATGATAATAACAAGCGGTGTCCCATTTCCCTTGATAATAGTGCCAATCTAAAGCATAATGCGATCTAATATCGCTATAATCATTTTCATTATACCTAAAAGCGTTTATATAGCAGCTATTTTGGCTACTGCAATAGGCCTCATATATGAAATTATCGGTTGCACAATAAGGGTCATCCACATCATCTCTAAAAATATTGCAAGAAAAAGTTGTATCAAAAGAAATATTTTCATTATCAAAAAAACTTTTTGCTTCTGTTCCATTACTTAGAAAATGTAAATCCATAGCCTGCTGAATACTTTTTGTAATTGTATAGGCTTCGGCCATACGGCTTTTTTCAACAGCAAGTTGATATTGCGGAACGGCGATAGCCGCCAAAATACCGATTATTAAAACAACGACTAACAACTCTATAAGCGTAAACGCTTGGTTTTTCATATAAACTCCTTTTATTTTCATTAAATTATAAGGAAAGTTTATCAAAAAAAAAAAATAAGCAAGTCCCGCGATAAAAAAAGGGGGGGGAAGGTGTTTTTTAAAGACCCCTAAAGAAGGAATCCAAAACCCCACAAAACTAACAAATAAACCCCAAAATCTTGGCAAAACAAAGCCTTTAAAGCAAACCAAAAACCCGCAAAACTTAGCCAAAAAATCTTTAAAACTTGCCAAATTTTTATTTTTTTTAAACACTAAAAATGTATATAAATAAAAAGTTATGGAATATTTTTTATTCTATAACATATCAAAACATATCAAATTTTAAGGCACAAAAAGATATCAACAAAAAATAATAAAAAATTCTTGCCCCCATATTTTTT
>JAZKZM010000022.1:0-2079 GCA_045612685.1 Elusimicrobiaceae bacterium | reverse complement strand
AGCCCCAAGTATCCGAAGTTTGAAAAAAATTAAAATTTACCAAAAAGCCGCCGCAAAAGTTTTGCAAGGATTTTTTAGGCATAATAAAATTATGCCGACCTATTTTTTATTTTCTTTAAGACAAGGTATAGTAGGGGACCACGCCCGCTAGGGCGGAACTATCCGAAGTCTTAAAAAAATAAAAAAGAGGAAAAAAGCCGCCGCAAAAAAATAGGTCTAAAGACCTAGTTGAACTTAGGTCCAAAAACCCTTGCGTGTATTCTAAACATTTATATAAACTATTAGTATAAGAAAGTAGTAAAAAGGAGCAAAATTATGAAAAAAATGTTGGTAGTTATGGCGGCTTTCTTTGCTGTATGCGGTTTTAATTATGCAGATTTAGAAAATGCCGTAGGTAAAGAAATCAAAAATGAACTTAACGCACAACTTACACAAACAATACAAGATAAGAGTGAATTAAATTATAAACTCTTTCAGGCGGCAAAAGCAGGCGACAGCAAAGCAATAAAACAACTTGTAAAAGATGGCGCCGATGTTAATGCAAGAGAAGAACACAAAGCAACCCCCTTAATGTTTGCAAGTTTTTTTGGTAAAGCAGAGGCCTGCCAAACACTTATTGATTTAGGTGCTGATGTTAATGCAAAAGATATTCAAGGCGACAGCGCTTTATTTTTGGCAAGCACTTCAAAAGTTGTAGAAGTTCTAATGAAAAATAATGCCGATATAAACGCACAAGATAATGTTGGCAGAACAGCTTTAATGTATGCTCTTGAAAGCACTAAAATTGATGTTGCTTTTACACTTTCTTTATATACACCCAATTTGAAATTAAAAGACCAAAGAGGTTCCACTGCTATAATGTATATGGCTTCAAATGAAAATTTTTCCGTAGGCGAGCCGGAGCATTATCACAGCCAGGCCGTCTTGGAAAGATATCAAATTGATGAAATTTTTGACCGCATTATCAGTAGCAAAGATTGCACTTTAAAAAATAAACTCGGTCAAACTGCTTTAGATTTGGCAAAACTATCAAATAATACGGAAATTGCCGAAAAAATAGAAAAAGTCTGTAAATAAAAAATATATAAAAAGGAGAATATAAAAAATGCGCAAAATAACACTTATTGCAGGTCTGTTTTTACTACCGGTTTTAATAAATGCCCAGAACAACGGCTCATATAATCCGGAAAAAACACAAATTATCATAACCGGCGCTGAAGTTATTATGAACGGAGATACTTTAAATAAGGAAGTCAGCTTGGAAATGATTTCAGCAATAGGAAATGTCTTAACTAAAGAAAAAACAAGACAAGAAGCCGAAGCAAAAGCTACCCAAGATTTAGATAATTTGAAAAAGAGAATATTAGAAAGCTACCCAGCTCTTAGAGAAGAACAAGTTGATAAAGTAGTAAATAATTTACCTAAAGGATATTCTAATCCGAAAGATATAAGATATTATAAAGAAGCAACTTTAACAAAAAAAGGATATTTCCCCGATGCACAACATAGCTATTATACTATGCAAACAATTAATGTTAACTACAAAGATAGTTTATTCCTTTTTTACTCCAGAGATTTATACGACGAAGGCGAGCATTGGTGCCATTGGATTCTTTTTGTTGCTGATGTTAATGCCGGCAAAGTGCAAAGACTTGACGAAAACCAAACTTACTTGGAATATACCCTTAAAAGTCAAGACCCGAAAGTAAAAGAAAAAATCTTTTACCCTTCAGAAACTTGCACCTTTGAAAAATTAAAAAAATAAAAAACTTAGTTTTATACGGAAAACCTGCTTTCTTAAAAAGAAAAGAAAGCAGGTTTTTTATTCTCCGAAAATAAAAAAAGAACTCTTTTTATAAAAAAACAGCTTATATGTTAATTTTGCAAAAGCAAAAGATAAGATATATTTTCTACGACGGAAAGTTGAAAAGACTTGATTTTCAAAAAAAAAAAAATAAAATGAAATTTGTGAAAGAAATACCCCACACCTAACCTCTCCCCTCTTATTTTTTAAGAAGGGAGAGGAATGGGCGGGCAATTAAAATTCGGAGAAAATAAAATGAAATCAAACAAAGGGTT
>JAZKZM010000021.1:0-10583 GCA_045612685.1 Elusimicrobiaceae bacterium | reverse complement strand
TTTCGGGATTGATTAAAACTATATTCATAAAAGAGATTTCGGTTTTTCGCCGTAATAGGCTTTGGTAAAGATTTCCTTAATTTCACTTACCAAAGGATAACGCGCATTGCCGCCGGTGCATTGGTCGTCAAAGGCAAGTTCACTCATTTCATCAAGTTTGGCAAAAAATTCTTTTTCGTCAATACCATATTCTTTAATTGATTTGGGGATATCAAGTTGCTCTTTAAGTTTTTCAACCGCTTGAACTAAAGCTGCAACTCTGCCGTCTTTATCAAGTCCGTCGCCAAAGTGTAAAAATTGTGCAATTTTAGCATAGCGTCCTTTAACAAAAGGATATTTATATTGCGGGAAAAGGCCTTGCTTTGTCGGTTTATCAGTTGCGTTAAATTCAATAATATAACTGATTAACAAAGCATTAGCAAGCCCGTGCGGCACATGGAACATACCGCCAAGTTTATGTGCCATTGAATGGCATAAACCAAGAAACGCATTTGCAAAAGCCATACCAGCAATAGTTGCGGCATAGTGCATTTTTTCTCTAGCCAAAGGTGCCTGGGCGCCTTTATCATAAGATTCTTTAAGATATTTAAAAATTAGTCTTAAAGCCTCAAGCGCCTGGCCTTCGGTAAAGTTGGTTGACATTATTGAGGTATAAGATTCTATTGCGTGGACCATAACATCAAGACCGGAATAAGCTGCCAATTTTTTTGGCATATTCATAACAAAATCAGGATCAACAATAGCCATATCAGGCGTGATTGCATAATCGGTTATGGCGTATTTTGTATCGGTGCGCTCGTCAGTAATAATTGTAAAAGGCGTTACCTCTGAACCTGTGCCGGAAGTTGTGGGTATGGCAACCAAAAGGGCTTTTTTGCCTTCTTCGGGTATGCTGTAAATACGCTTTCTTATATCCATAAATCTGGCTGCGATATCTTCAAAGGAAAGGTGCGGGTTTTCATACATAAGCCAAATCATTTTGGCTGCATCCATAGGGGAACCGCCACCAAGACCGATAAATAAATCTGGTTTAAAACTTTCCGTCATTTTTAAAGCCGCATTAATTGTTGCGATATTCGGGTCAGGAAGAACTCCGCTGAAAACTTCAAAAGAAATATTGAACTTTTCAAGCATATCGCCTACTGTTTTAACATAGCCGCAAGTTTCCATATTTTTATCGGTTATGATTAAGGCGCGTTTTCTATCTTTAAGTTCGCTGATACCTATTTCCAAAGCACCGCGTTTAAAATAAATTTTCGGCGGAACACGATACCAAAGCATATTTTCGCGTCTTTGGGCAACGGCTTTAATGTTTAAAAGATGTTTAACACCGATATTTTCGCTTACGGAGTTGCCGCCCCAAGAACCGCAACCAAGCGTAAGGGAAGGTGCAAGTTTAAAATTATAAACATCACCGATAGCACCTTGAGAAGAAGGCATATTAATTAAAACGCGACCGGTGTGCATATATTTTTCAAAAAATTCTATATGTTCTTTATTTGTTTCTTCGGTATATAAAACGGAAGTATGTCCGGCCCCGCCAAGTTCAACTAAAGCCTCTGCCGTTTTTACGGCTTGCTTAAAATCTTTTGCTTTATAGCAGGCAAGCACAGGGGATAATTTTTCGTGTGAGATAACTTCATCTCCGCCGATTTTATCACATTTAGCAATTAAAATTTTTGTATCTTGTGGAACTTTTATCCCTGCCATTTCGGCAATTTTATAAGCACTTTGCCCGACAATTGCAGAATTTAATCTAATACCATCAGGCATAATTGTTTTTGCTAAAGCAGATTTT
Organism: Elusimicrobiaceae bacterium; assembly: GCA_045612685.1. Classification (GTDB taxonomy): domain Bacteria; phylum Elusimicrobiota; class Elusimicrobia; order Elusimicrobiales; family Elusimicrobiaceae; genus Proelusimicrobium. The sequence goes on along the minus strand of JAZKZM010000021.1, from coordinate 8,785 downwards.
TCTTTATCATCAACGATGTAGCAACCGCGCAGTTTAAATTCTTCTAAAACTTTATCATAAATATCTTGGCAAATAATTATTGCCTGCTCGCTTGCGCAGATAACACCATTATCAAAAGTTTTGCTCATAATAACAGAACTTACTGCCATTTTTATATCGGCAGTTTCATCTATTACAACAGGCGTATTGCCCGCCCCAACACCGATAGCCGGTTTACCAGAACTATAAGCCGCGTGGACCATACCGGGGCCGCCGGTTGCTAAAATCAAATTGATACCGGGGTGCTTCATAAGGGCGTCGCTTAACTCGGTTGTGGGGTTTTCTATCCAACCGATAATACCTTGGGGCGCGCCTGCTTTGACTGCAGCATCAAGCACAACTTTTGCTGCCATAATAGTAGATTTTTTTGCTCTTGGATGGGGTGAAAAAATTATGCCGTTTCTTGTTTTTAAAGCAAGCAGAGATTTAAAAATTGCAGTAGAAGTGGGGTTTGTTGTAGGAACAATACCGGCAATTATGCCGATAGGTTCTGCTACTTGGGCATAGCCAAAAGAATCATCTTCGCTTATTACGCCACAGGTTTTAGTATCTTTATAATTATTATAAATATATTCTGAAGCAAAGTGGTTTTTGATAACTTTATCTTCCATTACGCCCATACCCGTTTCGGCTACGGCGAGTTTGGCAAGTTCAATTCTTGCGCGGGAAGCGGCAATTGCAGCCGCTTGGAAAATCTTATTTACTTTGCTTTGGCTAAAAGTGCTATATTCTTTTTGTGCCTTTCTAACTTTTTCTACTATTGAATTTAACTCTGCTAATGGCATAAAGCCCCCCATATAAATATATATTTATTATACAAAAATAGCATAGGGGGCTGTTTAGAAAATTTATTTTAAAAATTAATCGTCAATGTAGCAGCTATTCTCATCAAACATTTCATGCTTGCATACAGAAGCGCAAATTCTCCGCCCTCTATCAATAGTGCTATAGCACCATCTTTTTCCTTGAGAACCTTCGGCTAAAGCAAAAGGAACTTCATAAACTACGGCATAACTATCCATATACCATATTCCTGTTGCTCTGTTTGGAGTGGAAGATATATAACAGCGGATATCCATTTGCTTATCTTCATTAACAAATTTTGTTTTAGTAGTATCTAAAACATAACCACTGGGGGCTTCTGTGCCAAGTTCTTCGCAAGTGGTGGCATAATGCCCTTTAGTCAAATAAAAAATTTCCTGCTCATCGCGGATATGATTTGTAAGAAGCATTAATTCGGAAAATCTGCTTTTATCTACTGCTTTTTGATACTGCGGCACAGCAATTGCAGCTAGGATACCTATAATTAAAACAACGACTAATAACTCTATTAGCGTGAATGCTTGATTTTTCATAAACTTTCCTCTCATTTTGATTAAACTTAATAAAAGTAGTTTAGCAAAAAAAAAAATAAGCAAGACTTTTGAAAATTCTTCCTACAAATACCCGCTGGCTTTTGCTTTGCAAAAGCAATTTTACGCGCTACTCTTTTTGCAAAATATGTTCTTTTTCGGAAATTTCAAAAAAAGATATCCCCGAGAGTGCAAAAAAGCAATTCTCGGTAATAAAAAGAAGTTTTTGTTTTATTTACAGATGTTTAAGATAGTTAAGAAATTCATCAAATAAGCGGGCAAGCATATCTTTAATATCTTGCCAAATATTTTCTTGCTTCTTTTGGCTTTTGGGCGTTTTGCACCAATCAACTTCGGCCTTGGTTTCGCCGTAATATCTGACGGCTAAATGATTATTTACAAGTTCTTCCGATAAGTCATAACCTTGGTTTTGACCCAGAACAACGACATCACAAAGTATGCGGAAATATTTATCCCTTTTGCAATTTTTTAGCATAACAGGGCCTTTGGATAAAATTTCTTTTGTTAGGGACTGGGCTTCTTTTGCTTTTCTTTTTTCGCAAGAGTTTTGAGTCTTCATTTCGGGTGTATCAACGCCGTAAACGCGCACGGAAATATCCCTGCAAAAAATATCCTGCGTGCAAGGCAGATTGACTTTAAAAGTATCGCCGTCATAAACGGAAACAACTTTTACATTATCAAAATTTTCCGCATTTAAAAGCGTAAAACAAAACAAGCAAAAACAAAATAAGAAATATCTTTTTACCATAAATTAAAGAGTGTATCTTTCGTAAACTTTTAAGTCAAAAACTGAAATTATAGATAAAAGATGGTCAAAAATATCTGACTGTATGCCTTCATAAGAAACCCAATTTGTATCATTAGAGAAGGCGTAAACTTCCAAAGGTAAGCCTTCCGAAGTCGGCTCAAGTTGGCGAACCATACAAGTAAATTTTTGCGTAATGTTTTTATTGTGTTTTAAATATTCTTGGCAATAGGCCCTAAAAGTGCCGATATTGGTTAAACGCCTTGTATTATAAATATTTTCGCGGTGTTCAACTTTTGTATTATAATCGGCAAGTTCTTTTTCTTTTCTGGCTAAATAATCTTTTAAAAGAGAAATGCTTTTTAATTTTTCAATTTCTTCGGGCGTTAAAAATCTTATGGAGTGTATATCAATATTAATTGCTCTTTTTATTCTTCTTGCGCCCGATTCGCTCATAGCGCGCCAGTTTGTAAAAGAGTGGGAAACAAGGTCATAAGCCGGAACATTAACAATAGTATTATCCCAATTTTTTACTCTTACGGTGGAAAGCAAAATATCAACAACTTCGCCATCTGCACCTTGACCGGGAATAACTATCCAATCACCAACGCGGACTAAATCATTTAAGGAAAGTTGAAAGCCGGAAACAAGACCTAAAATAGAATCTTTAAAAATTAAAAGTAAAATCGCAGATAAAGCTGTCAAACCGCCAAGTAGATAAATAGGTTCTTTATTAACAATAATAGATACCATTAAAATAACCGAAACAAGCCAGCAAACAACTTGAATGGCCTGCACGATACCTTTAACAGGCATTTTGAAGGAACGGGAATATTTTTCGCCAAAGACACTTAAGCAGGCTGTTATAAGTAAAGTAAATTTTGCAATTATAATAATATTTAAAATTCTTAAAATAAAAGAGGTAAACTTAGGAAAATCCTGACTTAAAAAAAGGTCATTTACACCAACTAAAATACAAAGCCCGATAGCAAAAAATAAATGATCTAAAACTTTATATTTGATAATTAAACTTATCCACCCGCGGCCGATAATTTGTTTTTTATTTAAAAATTTTTCCGTTAACCATTGTAAAGTGCGGGAAATATATTTTAAAACAATAACAATTAATATTACAAAGCCAACGCCTATAACATATCTTGTTAGGGCGCTTTCAATAGTGATAAAATTTTTTAAAACTTCGCTAGACATAACTTCTCCTTTTTATGCTATCATATTTATATACATATTGTATAAATTATGGAGGACTTTTAAAAATGAAAAAAATTATTTTAGGCACACTTGCTATCTTTTTAGTCGCGCAGGTTTATGCTTTAAATATTACTGACCCCTTCTATATGCCAAAAAAAGGCGGTTTTATTTCTGATACTACTGCTCTTAAAGAAAACAGCGGCAGCATGAGAGCTTATGGCATCAGAGAAAGAGTGGACTATGGCGTTATGGATGAATTATCCGTAGGCGCAAGCCTTGGCTGGGCTAAAGTTAAACACGGAGATAACGGCTTAGAAGACCCGACAATCTATGGCAGATACAGAATCGCAGATGAGGCAAAAACCTCTAATGGTATAATTGTTGATTTAAAAGCCTATATCAGCCCTGAAATTTTTAATTCCCCCGCTAACGGTAAAAGAGGCGTTGCAAAAGGTTCTACAAATTATGGTGTTTCCGTTATAGTCGGCTCAAAAGAATTGGCTAAAGATTTTGTTTTATGGGCGGAAGCCGGCTTAGATTTAATCGGCAGCACAAAATATACAAAATCGGGTAATGATATTTTCCTTTCCGCTAATGCAAAATATTATATGGATGATTTAAACTCCTTTGACGGCGGTTTAATTCTAAAAAGATACTCCAGAGGCGATGATTATACCGGCACAGGTATTTGGTTTGATTATGCAAGACTCTTGCAAGATAATCTTGCTTTAGTTCCTTTCTGGTCGGCAGAATCACACAGCGATGATGTGCCTTCTGATGTGCAATTCGGTATTAAATTAAGATATACTTTCTAGTTTCTTAAAATAAACGGATAAAAGACCTTTGCCAAATAGCGCAAAGGTCTTTTTTTTAGTAAAATTTATATATGAAGAAATTTTTATTTTTTGTTTTTATTTGTCTTAGTTTTACACTTAACGCCGCACAAATTGTGCGCGGACCTTATGTGCAAGATACAGAGCCGACAATGGCAGTTATCCGCTTTTCCACAGATGAGCCTTCCCCCGCGTGGATAGAATACGGGCCTAAAGATAATTGCTCTTTAATTATGACAAACAGCCCAAGACAAAGAAACCACGCAATAAATTTGCACGGGCTTATCCCAAACACCCAATTTTGCTATAAAGTTTATGTGGAAAATAATAAAGGGACCGGCGTTCAGGCGCCGCAAAGCGGAGTTTTTACCACCGCTTACAGCGCAGAAAGAAAAGAGTTAAGCCTTCTTGTTTTAGGCAATACCGCTGACCCCAATAATAATGCCGGACAAATAAAAAAACAACTTGCCCAAAGTATGTTAAACCATAAAGCAGATTTATTGATTCATACCGGCAATATCACAACAGAAGGGGTTTTGGCTAATGCCTATAATGATTTTTTTGCGCCTTTCAAAGAAGTGCTAAAAATAACACCTTATATCGCCGCACTTGGCCAAGATGAATACGGACCTAATAGAACTGACCCTGAAAGTAAAGGCTTTTTAAATGCAAATTATCGCGTAATAAACTCTATGCCGTGGAGCAAAGGCACACCAAATTATTATTATTACGATACTGCCAATGCCCGCATAATTGTGCTTGATACAAATAATGTATATGGTGCCGTAAATGCACCGGTTCTTGATAAAGATAGCGCACAATATGCCTGGCTGAAAAATGCTCTTGCTACCGCCGGTTCAGATAAATGGAAAATTGTTGTTTTGCATCATCCTGTTTATTCAAGCGGCGCAAGTGAAGATAGACTCAGCCAGTTGCTTGCCCCTTTGTTTGAGACATATAGAGTCAATTTAGTTTTGCAAGGCCATCAAGGCGCATACGAAAGAACAAAACCCATACGTGCCGCTGAAGCAAGCAAAACAGGGCCTACTTATGTAACTATCGGCGGGGGCGGACGCTCTTTTGAGCCTTCATCTTATTCTAATGAGTGGTCTACAAAATATTATGCAACTCCGCATTTTGCCCATATAAAAATTGTGGATAGAAAACTTTCCTTAAGAATTTATACCCACGAAGATAAAAAAATTGATGCTTTAGATATTTATTTCTAACCGATAAAAAATCCTTGCAAACAACTATATCTTTTTGCAAGGATTTTTATTTTTTCAATTCAAATAAGACCAAGCACAGCACATTTTTTGCAAGGATTTTTATTTTTAAATTAAGCCACAACAGAGCAAATGTTTTTGCAAGGATTTTGCGTTTAGACTTGCTACACAAAGCACGGAGTTTTTGCAAGTATTTTTGAGCAAATCAAGACAAACAAAGCACATAACTTTTGCGAGGATTTTGGAGATAGTTTTAATTTTTTAGGAATGAGGTATACCTAGAGCGGGTGGCAACCCCGCGTATCCGAAATTCCTAAAAAATTAAAAATAACCCAAAAGCCGATGTCATAAAGTTGAGAGGTAGCGGTCTATTTCATAACTAGAAATATGCGTCCTATAATGCGCCCACTCAATATCCTTATTGGCAATAAATTTTTCAAAAGTATGCTCGCCAAGAATTTTTTTGACAAGTTCAGATTCACGCGTATAATTTATTGCTTCATAGAGATAAGCTGGTAAGCATTCAATTTTGCGTTTATGGCGTTCTTCTTTACTCATGTGGAAAATATTTTCTTCGGTAATGGGCGGTATTGGCATTTTGTGCTTAATACCTTCAAGACCGGCGCCGAGCATAACAGCAAAAGTTAAATAAGGGTTGCAGGCAGGGTCAGGGAAGCGGCACTCAATACGGGTAGCATTGGGCTTACCGAGTTTAACTTGCGGGATACGCACAAGCGTGCTTCTGTTCTTGCGGCCCCAAGCGATATAAGAAGGAGCTTCATAACCCGGCACAAGACGTTTATAAGAATTAACCCATTGATTTGTAACAGAGCAAATTTCTTTTACATGCGTCAAAATACCGGCTATATAATGGCGTGCGGTAGCTGATAAATAAAGCGGGTCTTTGGCGTCAAAAAATTGATTTTCCCCTTTAGCAAAAAGCGATTGGTGCACGTGCATACCGCTGCCGTTAATTTTAGCAATCGGTTTTGGCATAAAAGTTGCATAAACGCCGTTTTTTGCTGCCACTTGTTTAACAACGGTGCGGTATGTTATAACCTTATCGGCCATTTTCATAGCTTCGTCGTATCTTAAATCAATTTCGTGTTGGGAAGGTGCGGCTTCGTGGTGGGAATATTCAACGCGGATACCGAGTTTTTCCAGTAATTGCATAGTTTCACGGCGGATAGCATAAGAAGAATCTAAAGGTATTGTGTCAAAATAGCCGGCGTGGTCCAAAGTTTCGGGTGTTTTATTATCTTTAAAGTAAAAATACTCAAGCTCCGGCCCGACCATAAACTGGTCAAAGCCAAGTTTTTTCATTTCTTCAATATTGCGTTTTAAAATATATCTTGGGTCGCCTTCAAATTGTTTGCCGTCGGTGGTTTTGATATCGCAAAAAACCCTTGCTATAGGCACACCGGTAAAATCGGCCGGGAACATCTGAAAAGTGCTAATATCAGGCAAGGCAACAAGGTCTGATTCATAAACACGCGCAAAACCTTCAATGGAAGAGCCGTCAAGCCCCATACCTTCGGTTAGGGCATACTCAAATTCGCGGTAAGACACCGTGATAGATTTTAATTTACCAAGAATATCAACAAACCACAATTTTAAGATTTGGATATTGTTTTCTTCCATCAATTTTAAGCATTGTTTTATTGCGGTTTTTTCTTCAGAAGTTCTTTCCAACATAAAATTTCCCTTTTATTATCTCTAACTAAAAAATCCCCAAGGTTTTTGTTCCCTTGGGGATTTTATTTTCTATTTCAAATTAGAAAATGGCTTTGATATAGGCACCGGCTCTGTTATTATCATATTCGATATCTTCAGATAAGTTAGAGGTGCGCTTTCTATATTGATACCAAACACCTGCGCTTAACCATTCTTTGAATTGATAGTCAACTTCAGGGCGGATGGTGTAAACATCATCTTTGCGTTTGATATTGGAAACTGCTTTTTGATAAGCCAAATTATCATAACCTAAGTTCAAACCGAGTGTAAGTTTTTTGATTTTGTGGGCTGCATACAAATTAACACCGGTATCAATGAAATAGCGGTTATTGATGAAAAGAGTTTCTTCAAAAGTTCTTGCACCGCTTAAGCGAACGATGTTTCTGGCTGTGGGAGTCCACTCTAAAGAAACTTCATAACCAAACAAGTCAGCATAGTTATCATAACCGTCTAAATTATGGTCATAATCGCGATAGTTATAGGTTGCTTTTGCTGTGCCTTTAACTTTAGGAGCGACTTGACCTTCAACACCTAAAGCAACAATTCCGCCGTCGGAATTATTATCTTTATTTTTATCATAGTCAATATCGGTGTAAGTATATTCAGCAAATAAACTTGTTTTGCTGGAAATATTATAATAAGCACCTACGCCGGCATTGATGCGGTTTCTGTTTAAGCCTTCAAAATCGTCTTTGAGATACCTGTTGTATTCATCAGAAACTTTAAAACCTAAGCTAAACATTTTTTCTTTGCTGGTGATGAAACTTGCATAAGCATTGTTCTGGATTCTTTTTGCTCTGCTGGTTAATTCCGGGTTGGCAGGATCGGAAGTAAGTAAGAATCTATCACCAAGGGTGAAATATTTATTGGAGATTTCAGCAATGGCTAAAGCATCCCAATAATTGTTTTTGCTGCTGTCTTCGGTATATGCATTATAACCGCCGACTGCGCTGAAAAGACCTTTTAAAGAAGTATTGGGGATTTTACCTTCATACTTAGCACCGAGTCTGGTGGTGCTAATGAAAGAATCTTTTGTATCAGTATTGGTTAAATAGATATTATCATCATATTTAACTTCTTCGGAAGCCATAAATTTAAGGTTACCGGCATTTGCTACTACGGCAAAAGCACAAATAAAACTAAGTAATGTTAATTTTTTCATTGTATATTTTAACCTCTATATGCTGGTCGGTGCGGAAGGACTTAATTGGCCTTCAAGATCTTGAATTGCTTGTTCGGAAACAATTTCGTTTACATAATCTTCCGGTTCTGGGAAGGAAACTTCAACGATAGTGCCTTCTTCTGCTACTTGCAAATCTTTATTTGCATTTTCTTTATTTTGTTGTTTGTTAGATGCAACAGGTTGAATCGGTGCGCGGATAATAGTGTTTTTCTTAACATTAATAACATAAGTGGCAGGTTTTTCGGATTTTAAAGTTTGGCCTAAAACCTTAATACCACTAAGATTATCGCCGGTAATTAAAATATCACCCGCTTTATTTTGGTTAAACACTACTCTTTTACCTTTAGGAATAGTGAATAATACACCATCATAATATACATCGGCGTAATCTTTGCTTACGACTTTGATAGTGGACCCTAAGTCGGATCGTAGCCATGTCGTTC
>JAZKZM010000020.1:0-1315 GCA_045612685.1 Elusimicrobiaceae bacterium | reverse complement strand
CTATAACCGCGGTTTACACGGATATTGCCTTTATCATCACACCAGGGCACGCGGAAGGAAATAACTCTTTCCGGCTCTACTAATCTTTCAAGATTAGCATATTTTTGATATTTAGGTTCTGCCTCTAAAATAGGATCTAGGGTAGAAAGGACTTCTTTTACTGCTTGTTGGAATAATTGTTCTGCCGGGTCTCTTTTAGCAACTTGCTCTAAGATGCCTTGCAGATAAGCTTTGGTTGACATTTTGTGCTGCCTCCGTTTTTATTGTTATATATATGATAACATTAAAGCACAACATAATCAAGTTTTTGCGGCGGCTTTTGGGCTATTTTTAATTTTTTAGAAATTTCGGATACGCGGGCCTCCCGGCCGCTCGGGGTATACCTCATTTCTAAAAGCGTGTTTTCTAAAGAAAAAACTAATTAAAACTAGCCTCAAAATCTTTGCAAAAATAATTTGCTCTGTTTAGGCGGAATTTAAAAGCACTTAGATAAATTTTTAATATGCGTAATAATTACTACCATTTCCATAATTTGTTCGAGTGGTTTTGCCGGTTTCTTGTTGGCATATTTGATCTGCTATAGTTGTTGCTTGATTTTCTTGTACATCTGGCACTCTGCAGGTTTTATAATTATTTCTAAAATGGTATTCAATTGCTGGTCCATATTTTGTATCTAATCTACAAATAATCCCATCATTAGGTTTGGTCCACCACCAAACAGAACAATATCCCCCATCAAAAATAAAATCATTATTGCTATTTTTGGGGTATGATATATCAAGGTCATTTACATTATTAGTATAATCTCCGTTTGCCAAAAAATATCTATCCTCGGCGTCTTTTAATACTCTAAATATATCTTTCATAGTTGCAAATCTACTTTTTAAAACTGCTTTTTGGTATTGCGGAACGGCAATTGCCGCCAAAATACCGATAATTAAAACAACTACTAATAATTCAATAAGTGTAAAACCTTTCTTCATTTCATTTCTCCTTTTTTAAGCGGTGGAAATTCCCGTTTGCCCGTGTGGCGAGCATCGGGAATAACCCTATTAACAGAATCATCATCCCCGAAGGTTTTAATCGGGGATCTTCTCCTATTTCTTTGATAATTTCATTTTATTTTTTTTTTTTTTGAAAATCAAGTTTTTTGTAAAAACTTGTTTGCGCCGTCTTTCTTTTCGTTGAAAAAATAATCAAAATAAGAACAAATTTTGTAAAAAGTGTGGCGAGGAAAATTGCTTTTGCAACACAAAAGCCAACGGGCTTTTGTAGGACCTTGTGCTAAAATAGTTGCTTATTTTTTTTTTTTTGA
>JAZKZM010000019.1:0-2100 GCA_045612685.1 Elusimicrobiaceae bacterium | reverse complement strand
GGCTAAATTTGAAACCCAAAATCCTTGCAAAACTTTTGCTTGTATTAATCGTCATGCTGAGGAGTGTTTGCTCAGCATCTATTCCTTGTCATTTAAAAGACAAAGTGGTAGAGATTCCGGACAAAGACTTTCCGGAATGACGATACTTTTTCGCTGAAAGGAAATCAAAACAGAACAAATTTGTAAAAAGTGTAGCGCAAAAAATTGCTTTTTCAAAGCAAAAGCCAGCGGGCTTTTGTAGGACGAAGATTTAAGAGAAGACTTGCTTATTTTTTTTTTTTTGCTAAACTGACTTTATGAAATAAAGTCATACTGAGGTGTTTTTGCTCAGTATCTATTCCTCTTAAAATAGGAAGAGATTCCGAACAAAGACGATTTCGGAATGACGATTGAACAAAAGAAATAAGGAGAGTTTATGAAAAATAAAGCCTTCACGCTTATAGAGCTATTAGTTGTTGTTTTAATTATAGGTATCTTAGCAGCAATTGCCTTGCCGCAATATCAAGTGGCGGTTGCCAAAAGCAGATATTCTACTATTAAAGATTTAACCAAAAGTATTAAAGACGCACAAGAAATATATTATTTAGCAAATAATGCATACGCAACAAAATTTGAACAACTTGATATAACCTTACCATCGGGTGGGGAATTAGATGAAGACAACAATAAGTATATTTACGATTGGGGGTATTGTTCTTTTGGGGCAAATAGTGTTGTATGTAGAAATGACAAATCTAATTTAGGTTATCAATTATATTATGACAACACTGCTGTCCCAGGAAGAAAAGTTTGTATGACTAAACCGGGAACAGATATAACTGCAAATAAAGTTTGCCAACAAGAAACAGGAAAAGAAACCTACGATAATGGCGATGACACTTATCACTCTTACGGCTACTAATAAAAATATTTCCTAATAATAAAAAACCTGCTCTCTAAGAAATAAGAAAGCAGGTCTTTTAAGTTCACAAAGTTGTTTCCTTTTTTACTTCGCCCCATATTTAAGCAACATTGCTTTACCAGCAGGAAAGTAGGAACTTGCATAAGCAGAATGCTTTTCTGTATACTGTAAAGCTGTTTTGCCATTTTTATCTTTTGCATTAACATTTGCTCCGGCTTTAATTAAATCTTCTATACACAAATCTACATCTTGTCCGTTTAAACCCATTGCTCCTGCTGCTGCCATCAAAGGTGTTATACCTTGGGCATTAGCTTTGTTCGGGTCAGCACCTTTTTGCACTAATACACGGCAAATCCAATAATCTTTTTCATGGCTTAGATAAACTAGTAAGGGGGTAGGCGTCGGCTCCTTTGAAGAATCATAATAATTTAGATCTGCACCATATCTAGCTAGTAGAGATATACAGCGTTGATCATTACCGCCTCTGTTATATACAAAATATAATTTAGAAGGAATTTTTGCCCCCATTGCTTGAAGTTGTTTCAATTTTGGTTCCAAAGCTTCAGAGTTCGGGTGATTTTTAATAATATCTTGAATAATTGCTTCGGCTTTGGCCTCAATACTGTTATCAACAGCTCCGTATTTCTTTAACAAAGCAATCATTTGTGGCTTGTTATCAGCTTGAAATAAAACATCTCTACCGGCATTATTTTTTGCATTAACATTTGCTCCGCCAACCTCTATTAAGTATTTTGCATTTTCAATTTGGTTATAGGCAACAGCCCACATTAAAGGTGTAAATCCGTCTGCATCGCGGGTTTCTACGGATATTTTATCAATTAATAATTGCCTTAAAATATTTTTATTTCCGTCAGTATATTTTGCAGCTACAATTATAAGAGGGATATTTTTATCTCTTATCTTGCAAATAGTTTTGCCTTTCTTAGGGGAATTATAATATAAATCAAAAAAGGCATCATCATCGCCGTTCCTAGCGGCTAAGCATAATTCTTCTTCAATATTATCTTGATCTTGTTTTGCTTCCTCAATGCCGCTTCTTAAGGCGTTTAAATCTTCCTTATTAAACATATTAAACGCAGATAATATAAAAAATCCGCATAATACAAATAATAGTTTTTTCATAAATAATCACCTCTATAACAAAGATACATATATTATATGGCTATAATATAAAAGTG
>JAZKZM010000018.1:0-5333 GCA_045612685.1 Elusimicrobiaceae bacterium | reverse complement strand
GGTCTCTGCCTTGACAGGGCAGCGTGTTAGACCAGGCTACACCACGACCCCTAAAATAGGTATAAATCTATTTTATCTTTTTATTTTAATTTCGTCAACTAATTTTTGAAATCGCCCCAAAGTATCTGTTCAAGCTCTAGAGAAAAACCGGTTTTTTCCTTTACAATTTTTTGAACTTCTTTCATTAAATTTCTGATATCTTGCGGGGTTGCATTATTGTAATTTATAATAAAACCTGCGTGTTTTTTTGCTACTTGTGCGCCGCCGATAGTTAATCCGCGTAAATTGCAAGAATCTATTAAACGGCTTGCATAATCGCCGACGGGTCTTTTAAAAACACTTCCGGCTGAAGGATATTCAAGCGGTTGTTTTTGTTTGCGCTTTTGCAAAATTTCTTCTCTTAAATTTTTATCTGCGGGATTTTTTAAAGCCCAAGTAGCGCTTAAAATTAAACAATTTTCAAGCCCTTTGACTTTGCGATAAGAAGGTTCAACCTGTTCTCTTTTTATAGTTTGAATTTTGCCGTCTTTTAAAACTTCAACGGAAATAATATTTTGCCAAGTTTCGCCGTTAAAAGCGCCTGCGTTCATATAAACTGCACCGCCTACGCTGCCCGGTATGCCGGAAAGCGCTTCAAGTCCGCCAAGATTATTTAAAATAGAAGTTGCAATAACTTTATCAAGCGGTGTTCCGGCGAGGGCGTAAATTGTGTTATCTTTTATTTCAATTTTTTCAAAATCTTTTAAACAGCAGACAAGGCCTTTTATACCTAAATCACCTACAAGAATATTTGAGCCAAGCCCCAAAATATAAAAATCAAGTTTGTTTTGTTTGGCAAAATTAAGGGCTTGTTTTATTTCTTCAACATTTTTTGGCAAACAAAAATACTCCGCCGGACCGCCTGTTTTATAGGTCGTAAAGTCCGCCATAGAAATATTTTCTTGTATAAAAAGTGCTTGTTCTTTTGCTTGCATTTTAATATATTATATAAAAGAAAGGGGGAAAATAACTATGGTTCATCAAAAAGCAGGAACTTTAAGCGAAGAAAAAATTGATTTGGAAATTTTGAGAAAAGATTTTTTTGAGCCAAAAGGCGATATCGCAAAAGTTAAATTCGGCACATCGGGCCACAGAGGTTCTTTAGGGCGCGGTTTTTGCGCTATGCACGCGCGCGCAATAGCCCAAGCTGTTGCCACTTTACATAAGGAAGAAGGCCTTACAGGCAAAATACTCGTCGGTGGGGATACCCGTTTGATGAGCCGCGCTACTGCAGATATTTGCGCCCAAGTTTTAAGCGCAAACGGCTTTAAAGTCGTTTTACCGAGTATCGCAGTGCCGACGCCGGTTTTTTCTTTTGAAATTTTATCCGGCCGCGTTTGCGCCGCTTTAAACGGAACTGCCAGCCATAATCCCCCACAAGATATGGGCCTTAAATATAACCCTTCAAACGGCGGGCCTGCTTCAAGTGTTTTAACTAAAAAAATTGAAGAACTTGCAAATTATTATTTAGAAAATCCGCAAAAAATTCAAGAAATTTCTTTAGCGGAAGCGCGCAAAAAAGGTCTTGTTGAAGATTGCGATATTATTACCCCATACATCAAAGCACTTGGCCAAAAAATTAATTTTGAAATTATCCGCAAAAGCAATATTAAGGCGGCAATTACTCCGCTTGGCGGGGCAAGTTTGCCTTTTTATGAAGCAATTATCAAACATTATAAATTAAAAAATCTTGAGTTAGTTTTGACAGAGCAAAACCCCGATTTTCATTTTATTCCTTTAGACCACGACGGCAAAATTAGGATGGACCCTTCTTCAATTTATCCTATGAAGCCGCTTATTGAACTTGTCAAAAACAGCGATTATGACTTTGCCGGTGCAAGCGACCCGGACGCCGACCGCTTTGGTTGTGCAACAAAAAAGGGCGGGCTTATAGCACCAAACCACGCTTTGTGCGTTATGCTTGATTATATGGCAAGAAAGGCCGCAAAAAATGCACCTAAAAAAGTCGGGCGCACTCTTGGAACGACAATGCTTATGGATAAAATTGCACAGCATTACGGCCTTGGTATTGAAGAAGTTAATGTCGGCTTTAAATATTTTGTTGAGGGCCTTTTAAATAAAGAGCTTTTAATGGCGGGCGAGGAAAGCGCCGGTATGTCTATAACCGATTGGGTAACCGAAAAAGACGGCATTTTGGCTGTTTGCCTTTTGCTTGAAATTATGTGCGCAAGCGGCCAGGATATTGCCGGCCTTTACGAGCAATTAACCGCCCTTTACGGCAAATCTTATTATACCCGTGTTGATAGTCCTGCCCAGCCTGAAATTAAGGAAAAATTTAAACATTTAAAAGCCGAAAGTTTTGCCGAGCTCAAAACTTTTGCCGGAGCTGAAGTTTTGCGTGTTCGCGATACTGACGGCATAAAAATTTATTTAAAAGATTCCTGGCTTTTGGCGCGTGCTTCCGGCACGGAAAATATTATTAAGTTATACGCCGAAACTTTTAGGGGTCAAGAATATTTGGACGAGTTAATATTAGCTGGCAAAAAATTATTTGAATTATAATTTTGCTTCGGCTTTTGGGCTATTTTTAATTTTTTAGAAATTTCGGATACGCGGGGCTGCCGCCCGCTCTAGGTATACCTCATTTCTAAAAAATTAAAACTATCTCCAAAATCCTTGCAAAAAAATTTGCTCTGCTTGCCTTAAAGAAAATAAAAAATAGGTAGGTGTGGTTTTACCACACCTAAAAAATCCTTGCAAATTATCGTGCTTTAGTTAGACTTAAAATTTCCACAAAAACACTCGCAAAACGATATGCTCTGTCATATTCGTCATTCCCGAGTGTTTTTGTCGGGAATCTCCACCTATTTGAAAAGTCAAAAAAGAACAAATTTTGTAAAAAGTGTAGCAAACAAAATTGCTTTTGCAACGCAAAAGCCGGCGCGCATTTGTAGGACGATATTTTAGAAAAGTCTTGCTTATTTTTTTTTTTTTGATAAACTACTTTTATAAATTTAATCATTTAAAGAGGTCTAAGTATGAAAAACCGCGCATTTACGCTTATAGAATTATTAGTCGTCGTTTTAATTATAGGTATTTTAGCGGCAATCGCCGTTCCTCAATATCAAGTAGCAGTTTGGAAATCTCGGTATAGCACAATCAAAAACCTTGCCAAAAGTATTGCCCAGGCAGAAGAGGCCTACTATCTTGCTAATGGCGAATATACGACAGATTTTGAAGCTTTAGATTTAAAAATGCCTAAACCTAATAGGGAATATAAAGAGGGCAATGATGATGCGGGGTCTAATTATTACTATTATGACTGGGGACACTGTGTATTAGTTAAGAATATAAGTAATTCAAGGGCCCAGATACAATGTGTTTTATATGAAGATGCTAAATACTATTTGATGTATAATATAAATTTTACTAATACTGAATGGTGGGACTCTGCTGGTAAAGTTTTTTGTGTTGCTTTCGGTCCAAATAGAAAACCGATTTCAAGTGATGTAAGTTATAAAATATGCGATCAGGAAACAGGCGGAAATTTTGGGGGTAGTTTTGGCGGATCTAGCGATTATTGGGTTTATCCGTAATTTTTCGGTATATTTAAAAATTCCTAACACTAAAGCCTCGCAATATTGTATAATATATAAGAACTAATTTTTTTGAGGTATATATAAAATGAAAGAAAAAATACATCCTAAATACGAAGTCGTAGAAGTCGTTTGCGCCTGTGGTGCAAAATTTAAAACCCGCTCTACGATGAAAGCTGTTAAACTTGATATTTGCTCAGCTTGCCACCCTTTCTTTACCGGCAAACAAAAAATGCTTGATACCGAAGGCCGCGTTGAGAAGTTTAATAAGAAATTTGCCGCAACCAAAGGGCAAATGGTGGTTCGCAAACCTAAAACCGAAGTTAAACTTAAAAAGAATACTAAGAGAACAGCCAGCAAAAAAGTAGTTCTTTCCACAGCACCGGTTAAAAATCTTGTTAAAAAGACAACCAAAGCTGCAAAAGAAACTAAAACTGCTGATAAAAAAGAAGCTAAATAGCTAACAAAAATCTGACGGCAGGCCCTCACTTAATTTTTTGAGGGCCTGCCGTTTTTCAAGGGAATAAATAAAATGGATACAAGCAAATTTAAAGAGGAATTTTTAAGTATTGAACGCGAACTTGCCCAGGGCAATATCGCGCCGGAAGTTTTTAAAGAAAAAACAAAACGTCACGCCTTCTTACAACCTATTATTGAAAAAAGCGCCGAACTTGAAAAAGTGCAAAATGCAATTAAAGAAGCAAAAGAAATTTTGGAAGACGGCAGCGATAAAGATATGTGTGAACTTGCCGCCGCCGATTTAGCCGAACTTGAAGGCAAGCCCGAACAAATTATACAAGAACTTCGTATTTTAATTATTCCTCCCGATCCAAATGATTCCAAAAATATTTACCTTGAAATACGCCCCGGCGCAGGCGGGGATGAAAGCGCAATTTTTGCCGCAGAACTTTTAAGAGTTTACCAACATTTTGCCGATTCTAAAGGTTGGAAAACCGAAATTTTGGAATATACGCCCACCGGTCTTAAAGGTTGCAAATATGCAAGTATGTTTATTAAAGGTGACGGCGCTTATTCCTGGCTTCGTGATGAGGCTGGCACACACCGCGTGCAAAGAGTGCCTGATACCGAAACTTCCGGCCGCGTGCATACTTCAACTGTAACCGTTGCTATTATGCCAGAAGCCGAAGATATTGATATTCAAATTAACCCTGCCGATATTGAAATGGAAACCTGCCGCTCAGGCGGGGCCGGCGGTCAAAATGTTAATAAGGTGGAAACTGCAGTGCGCCTTATTCATAAGCCAACAGGTATTGTTGTTAGTTGCCGCGAAGAACGTCACCAAGGCGCTAACCGCGAAAAAGCAATGCGTATGCTTAAAGCAAAACTTTATCAAATAGAAGAAGAAAAAAGAAATAAAGAAATTTACGATACGCGTAAAAACCAAGTCGGCACAGGAGATAGATCTGAAAAAATCAGAACTTATAACTTCCCGCAAAGCCGTGTTACCGATCACCGTATCGGTTTGAGCCAGTATAATTTAGACGTCTTTATGACGGGGGATATTGATTCGATGGTGCAGGCGTTGGCGATTGCCGACAGAGAAGCAATGCTCGCATCCTCGGAAGAATAAGAAAGTGCGCAAACTCCGCCGCAAGAAAAATCCTTGCGGCGGAGTTTTTATATTTCTCAACTTCTTTCAAGGCATGTTGAAAATAGGTGGCTTTTGGCATAGGAACTTGTAAAAAAGCCTAAAAACCCGTGAAAAACCCTTGACAA
>JAZKZM010000017.1:0-1462 GCA_045612685.1 Elusimicrobiaceae bacterium | reverse complement strand
CCTTTGTTCCGGCGTGATTGCACTGGATAAATCGCTCCTGTTTTTAATAAATACGCTCACAGGATAGGCAATTACCAAGGCAAGAAATAATAAAATTATGACATTTAAAAAATTGTTTGATTCTTCTTTGCTCATAACATTATTTTAGCATAAAATGATATGATATCTATAGCAATATTTTAATTGGGGGATTTTATGAAAAGAAATATTTATTACTATGATACCGACTGCGGCGGTGTTGTTTACCACGCAAATTATTTGAGATTTTTTGAAGAAGCAAGGACTTATGAACTTGAAAAAATGGGTTTGACCGTTAAGCAACTTATGCAAGATAATTGCTATTTTGTTGTTAATCATCAGGAGATTTTTTACCGCGCGCCTGCAATGTATGGCGACGAAATTGACGTGCAGGCCTATCCTATTGAAATGAGCCCCGTTAGACTTGTTTATGAATATCAAATTTTTAACCAAGAAGGTAAATTGCTGACAGAAGGGACAACCTCGCTTGCGTGCGTAAATAAAGAAGGCCGCCTTGGCAAATGGCCAAAATATTTTAGAGATGTTGTTAAACTTGAGCCAAGCAGAATTAAAAGACCAATAAGGAAATAATAGGAATAGATACTGGGCAAAGACATCTCAGTATGACAATTTAAAAACGCGCCCTGTAAAAAGGAAGCGCGTTTTTTGTTTGTTTAAAAAATTTAATCGTCTATTATCATCTGACCGGAAAATTTTTGGCAGATCGCTTTGCCCTGATCTACCCAACCTTTACAATGAATTTCATTCGGAGACGTTGCGTGTTTGTTTAAGAAGAAATTAATTTGTAAAAAAGGATTAGTAGCCGAACATTCATAAAGCTGATTTGCAAATCCCGGGCAATATCTTAAAGTTAGCCTGCCTGAAGCCTTAGATCCATCCTTTTGATTATCTATCATAATATCATCATTACAATATATTACATGATCATAATAATATGTCTGAGGAGAAAAAAAAGAACAAGATTCGGGTATAGAAACATCAAGCTCTTTTAAACTTAAAGAATATTTGTCGTTTTGTAAATAATAAACTTCTTCAGCTTCGGCTAAACTTTTAATAAAGGGGAAATATCCTGCTATTCTACTTTTTGCAACCGCAATTTGATACTGCGGCACGGCAATAGCCGCTAAGATACCGATTATTAAAACAACGACTAATAACTCTATAAGCGTAAATGCGCGGTTTTTCATAAAAAGACCTCTTATTTATTAAAATTATAAAAGTAGTTTAGCAAAAAAAAAAAAATAAGCAAGACTTTTCTAAAACATCGTCCTACAAAAGCGCGCTGACTTTTTCTTTGAAAAAGAATTTTTTGCGCTACACTTTTTATAAAATTTGTTCTTTTTTGGCTTTTTTCAACGAGGATTTTGCGATTCAAATTTCGCCCTATCAGAGCAAATGTTTTTGCAAGGATTTTGGAGATAGT
>JAZKZM010000016.1:0-2765 GCA_045612685.1 Elusimicrobiaceae bacterium | reverse complement strand
ACAAGGGATTTTAATTTCGGAGGAATTTTTATATGCCTTTATGGATATTCAGACTTTCGGCATTACTGGGAATACCTTTCTTGGTATATGTCTTTGGTGCGCAAGATTTATATAGTATTTTGCTTGCCTTTTTATGCGGACTAGTGATTGTTTGCGCTGAAACTTTCTTAAGAAGTTTCCGTTTTAGCGCGGTTATGATTGCTATTTTCGGCGGTCTTTGCGGCTATTTGATTTATATGGCTTGCAATTATGTCGTTTCAAGACTTGAAGTGCCGGAAATTGTAAATAACTGGGAATCTTATAAAGCGGCTTTTGCCGGCGCTTTTGTTTTGATAGGAAGTTTCCTTTCTATTATAAAATCTTCGGAACTTGAGGGGATTTCTAAGAAAGGACGCTATTTAAAAGTTACCGATATTTCCGCTTTAATTGACGGCCGTATTATTGATGTTTGTGAAACGGGCTTTTTATCCGGCACAATAGTTATACCGCAATTTGTTATTGCAAAATTAAACGAACTTGCTTCTTCTAAAGATTTACTTGAAAAAGCAAGAGGCAGAAGAGGCCTTGATATTATTTCCCGCTTGAAAGAATTAAAAACTAATCCTGTTAAAATTACTTCAAAGAGTTTTAAATCAAGTTCTTTACAGGAAAATGTGGTTTTGCTTGCCAAAAGTTTATCTGCGGAAATTGTTACCATAGACTTTAATATCAATAAAATTGCCATACTTAAAAATGTCAATGTTTTAAATATCAGTGATTTGACTACCGCTTTAAAACCTGTCGTTTTGCCGGGCGAAACAATGGCCTTGTTTGTTATGAAGGAAGGTAAAGAAAAGGAACAAGGTATTGCCTATCTTGATGACGGAACAATGGTTGTTGTTGAAGACGGCAAAAGATTTATCGGCAAAAGGGCGGAAGTTTCCGTTTATTCTATCTTACAGAACTCCACCGGCCGTATGATTTTTGCCAGAATAAAACAGCAGGACAATTAATGAAAGATACTTGCGCTATAATTTTAGCCGGCGGGCAAGGCAGCCGTATGGGCCGCCCTAAACAGATGCTTTTAATTAAAGGTAAAACAGTTGTTGAACGCAGTATTGAGGCCTTTAAAAAAGTTTCGCGCGTGGCTAAAATTATAGTTGTAAGCAAGCAGGAAAATATTGATATTTTAAGCAAAAAATATAAAAACATAACATTTGCTTTAGCAGGGGAAACAAGGGTTGCTTCTTTAAAAAACGGTCTTAGCGCTCTAGGCAAAAACAAATATAAACTTGTAGCCGTGCACGACGGCGCGCGCCCCCTTGTTTTAAAAGAAGATATTGAAAATTGCCTAAAGAGCGCAAGCAAAAATAAAGCCGCAGTTTTGGGCGTTATGAGTAAAGATACCGTTAAACAAATTAAAGACGGCTTTGTTTGTAAAACTTTAAAAAGAAGCGAACTTTTTTGCGCGCAAACTCCGCAATGTTATCAAACGGAAGTTTTATTAAAAGCGATAGCAAAATACGGCAAAAAAGATGCGACGGATGAGTCGCAACTTGTGGAGAAAACCGGCATTAAAGTTAAAGCCGTTTTAGGCAGTTATTCCAATATAAAAATTACCACGCCGGAAGATTTAATTATAGCAGAGGCCTTATGCAAAAAAACGAAGAAATAAGAACAGGTTTTGGTTTTGATATACACCGCTTGAAAAAAGGGGGAAAGTTAATTATCGGCGGAGTGGAAATACCTTCTGAAAAGGGGCTTGTTGGCCATAGCGACGGCGATTTGGTTTTGCACGCCATTTGCGATGCGGCCTTGGGTGCCGTTTGCGCCGGCGAAATTGGAGAATATTTTCCACCTACAAAGGAAACAAAAAAAGGTATATCAAGTGTTTTTATAACAAAAAAGATTTTAGAAATTATAAAAAAGAAAGGTGCAAGAATTGTGCATATAGACGCAACAATTGTTGCCCAAGCGCCTAAAATGAAACCCCATTATTTAGAGGTTAGAAAATCTTTAAATAAAATTTTTAAAATCGGGCTTGAGAATATTAGTTTTAAATCAAAAAGCCACGAGGGGCTTGGAGATATCGGCAAGGGTAATGCCATGCAGGCATTTGCCGTCGTAAATGTTAAAATAAATACGGAGAAAACAAAATGAATAAAATAATTTTTAGTCTTACTATATTGTGTGTGTTATTTGGTGCTTGTAATAGTTATAGCCCAAAAAATTATAAAAGATATTCCGGCATAAAGTATGAAGATTATATCCAAACTGAAACCAAACAGGAAGTTTCAAATGCAAATATAAATGAGATTAAACAAGAAGATATTTCCGCCCCTGTTTTTGAGCAAGTAGAGGCCTTAGATGATGATTCCGTAGTTGAAAGCACAAACAGCGCTTATGGCGAGGCAGTTGTTGTTATGGCAGCAAAGAAAATTGCTACCGGCAAAGATGCTACAAGCGCGGATATGCAATCTTTACAGGCGGCACTTGATAAATCTTATAGCGCTACTTTAAAAAATTACAGAGTGCCCGGCTTTACTTATTCTTTAACACCTGCAGGCGAAATTAACCCTTTATCTGTATTTGAAGTTAAATGTATTTTGAGCGAAAATTACGCCAATGCCACCGGCAAAAGGGCTTGCGATTTCTTTTTTAATCAAATAACCCAAGAGTATAAAAAAGATTAGTAATTTAAGGAAATAATATGATAAAACTTTATAATACTTTAACCCGTAAAAAAGATAATTTTGAACCTTTAAAAGAAGGCGTTGTAAGTATGT
>JAZKZM010000015.1:0-4441 GCA_045612685.1 Elusimicrobiaceae bacterium | reverse complement strand
CCGTATAATCCTGATTATCTTTTTACAAGAGGGGATGCCAAAATTGATTTGGGCGATATTGAAGGTGCTATGAAAGATTTGGATAGTGCAATTGAACTTGATAAAGATTATTCTGTTAGTTGGTATACAAGAGGTTATGCTAAATATAGAACAGACGATTATGCCGGTGCTATTGAAGATTTTTATATGGCTATTTCTTTAGAATCTGATAACGCAATTTATTATATGAATCTTGCCAGCGCAAAAGAAGAAACAGGTAATTATTCCTTGGAAGAGATTTTAGCTGATTATCAAAAAGCCGTTGACCTTGAACCGAATAATCCGGAAGGCCATTATAATGTCGGCGTTATCTTGCAGGATATGGAAAAATATGAAGAGGCTATAACAGCCTATAAGCAAGCGATTAAGCTAGATCCTAATGTGTCAGATTATTATAGGGATTTAGCTTCCGCATATTTTGCAATAGAAAAGCTGGACGAGGCTTGGGAAAATATTTCAATAGCCATAGGTATAGATGATCAAAGCCCCGAAAATTATTATATACGCGGTGCCCTTAAAGAAAAAAATAATGATCTGGAACAAGCCTTCCACGATTATGAACTTGCCGTCTTACTTGACCCGGATTATAAAGAGGCTAAGGATTCTTATAATTACCTTAAAGCAAAATTATATCCCGATAGTGTTAAGAAAAAACCGACTAAAAAGAAAGGTAATTTATCTCGCAAGCAATATAATAAGAAGTATAACAAGCAATATAATAAGAAGTATAATAAGAAATACAAAAAGTTATATATGACGGCTTTCCCTATACTAACTTCTCTTGTATTTGGTATTTGGGATATTATTGAGTGGTATAATAACAGAACTTTAGAACAAGAATAAAAATAAACTAAAAAACTTTAAAAATACCTCTGGTTTTGCCGGGGGTATTTTTTTATGCTTTTTTATAAAAATATCTTGATAGCAACCTCTTAAAATGGTATCATATAAGAGAAATAAAATCTCTAGGAGGATACTTAGATGTCTATTAAAGTTGGTATTAACGGCTTTGGCCGTATTGGCAGATTTGTTTTTAGAGCTGCCCAAGAAAGAAAAGATATTGAAATTGTCGGTATTAACGATTTATGCCCGGTTGATTATTTAGCATATATGCTTAAATATGATACAATGCACGGCAGATTTGAAGGCACAATTGAAGCTGATGTCGCAAACAGCCAATTAATCGTAAACGGCAAAAAAATCCGCGTAACCGCAGTTAAAGATCCCGCAGAACTTGCTTGGGATAAAGTCGGTGCAGAATATGTTGTTGAATCTACCGGTTTATTCTTAACAAAAGAAAAAGCACAAGCACACATTAAAGCCGGTGCAAAATATGTCGTAATGTCCGCTCCTTCAAAAGACGATACGCCTATGTTCGTCTGCGGCGTTAACGAAAAAACTTATGTAAAAGGCACACAATTTGTTTCCAATGCTTCTTGCACAACAAACTGCTTAGCACCTATTGCTAAAGTTTTACACGATAAATGGGGTATTAAAGATGGTCTTATGACAACCGTTCACTCCGTTACCGCAACACAAAAAACCGTTGACGGTCCTTCAATGAAAGATTGGCGCGGCGGCAGAGCAGCCAGCGGCAACATTATACCTTCTTCTACCGGTGCTGCAAAAGCAGTAGGTAAGGTTATTCCTTCTTTGAACGGCAAACTTACCGGTATGTCAATGCGCGTTCCTACTTTGGATGTTTCCGTAGTAGATTTAACAGTTAACTTGGCTAAACCGGCAAAATATGAAGAAATTTGCCAAGCTATGAAAGAAGCCAGCGAAGGCGAACTTAAAGGTATTTTAGGTTATACAGATGAAGCAGTTGTTTCTTCTGATTTCCTTGGTTGCCCGCTTACTTCTATCTTTGATGCAAAAGCAGGTATTGCTTTAACAGATACTTTTGTTAAAGTTGTTTCCTGGTATGACAATGAAATCGGCTACTCTAATAAAGTTCTTGATTTAATTGCTCATATGGCTTCAGTTAACAAATAAGTTGTTTTTTTAAAGTCGGGGTTCTTGTTTTAAATAACGGAACCCCGCACAAATTTAAAATTTTAATTTTAGAAAAAGATAAAAGAATTTCGGGGTGTGAAAAATTATGAACCTAAATGATATTGTAAAAATGCAAGATGTAAATTTGGACGGCAAAAATGTTCTTGTCCGCGTAGATTATAATGTGCCTTTAAAAGACGGCAAAGTTGATAATCCAAAGCGTATTAACGCTACACAAAAAACCATTAAATATTTGCTTTCTAAAGGGGCAAGAGTTGTTTTAATTTCTCATTTAGGCAGACCTAAGGGCAAAGTAGCGCCGGAATTTTCCTTGAAACCTTTGGTAGAAGAAGTTGCTAAAGCTATGGAAACAAAAGTTAATTTCGCAAGCGATTGCGTCGGCCCTGAAGCAGAAGCAGTTGTGGCCGCAACAAAGAAAGGCGAAATTGCCTTGCTTGAAAATTTGCGCTTCCACCCCGAAGAAGAAGCTAATGATAAAGAATTTGCAAAAAAACTTGCAAAACACGGCGAAATTTTTATCCAAGAAGCCTTTGGCACCGTTCACCGCGCACATGCTTCCACAAGTGCTATAACTGAATTTTTACCTTCAGCAGCCGGCTACCTTATCCAAAAAGAAGTTGAATTTTTGGGCGGCGCTTTAGAAAACCCCAAAAGACCTTTTGCCGCAATTATCGGCGGTGCAAAAGTTTCAGATAAAATTATGCTTCTTAACAATTTAATTGATAAAGTTGATGTTTTAGTTATCGGCGGCGCAATGGCTTATACCTTTAACAAAGCCCTTGGCTACACCGTTGGAACATCACTTGTTGATAATGATAAACTTGAAGAAGCAAAGCAAGTTATGGCAAAGGCCAAAGCAAAAGGCGTTGAACTTCTTTTATCACAAGATGCCGTTTGCGCCAAAGAATTTAAAGACGGAATTGAAACAATTACCACCAAAGACCAAAATATTCCCGATGGTTATATGGGGCTTGATATCGGACCTAAAACCATTGAATATTTTAAAAATGCTCTTGCAAAATGCAAAACAATTTTCTGGAACGGCCCTGTGGGCGTTTTTGAAATGGAAAGTTATAATAAAGGCAGTTTTGCAATCGCCCAAATGCTTGCCGATTTAACAGCAAAAGGCGCAATAACCATTATCGGCGGCGGCGATAGTTTAAATGTTCTTAAAAAAGCTAAAATTGCTTCTAGCGCATACTCTCACGCTTCAACCGGCGGCGGTGCAAGTATGGAATTTGTGGAAGGTAAAGAACTTCCCGGTATTACGGCTTTATTAAAAAAATAAGAGGAGAAAATAAATGTATACTTTAGTTTTAACAATTCACATTCTTGCTTGTTTATTCTTAATTTGTTTAGTGCTTATGCAAAGCGGTAAAGGCTCTGCTGCGGGAATTTTTGGCAGCTCTAACAGCGATAGCGTTTTTGCCGGCCCGAGCGCTACCACTTTTATAACTAAACTTACGGCAGGTGTGGCAGTAGTGCTTATTTTTACATCTATCTTTTTAACTATTAATGTTTCAAGACGCGGTATGTCTTCAGTAGTGGATAATGTAAATATACCTGTTTCACAAACGAAATAAATAAAAGCTGCGTCTTTTTGGCAAATTTTAATTTTTTTCAAATTTCGGATACGCGGGCTTGCCAGCCGCTCTAGGTATACCTCATTTGAAAAAGCGTTTTTCTAAAAGAAAAACTAATTAAAATTTTCTCAAAAATACTATGCTTTAGATATTAAGTTTTTTAAAAGCCCTGTTTCTAAAAAAGAAACAGGGCTTTTTGTATGGGGGGGAAAGTTTTTATTTATAAGTCCAGAAAATCACATTATAAGATGAATCTGGAGTTCCTGTTTCTGCACCAGATTCTTCTTTACAAAGTGAATTTCTATAATCACTTAAATCTTGAGTTCCTCCCACAGTACAATTTTTTTTATCAGCTTTACTAGTTAAATTATGATAATAATAATCAAGATTTATATCTATTCCAGTATCTTTACAAACAGCATGAGAATCACTTATATGGCAAGACCCCCAGTCATAAATCAATTTATCTACTGAAACTTTTCCTATAGAATCATAATTAGTAGTTCTTTCTCCGTTAGGCATAGTAATATCCAAGTCATCAAAATTGGCTGTATATTTTCCATTGGCAAGATAATAAATTTCTTGTGCTTTTACAATATCATTTATTAATAATTTTAATTGTGCAAAGCGGCTTTTTGCCACAGCTTTTCTATATTGCGGAACGGCAATAGCTGCCAAAATGCCGATAATAAGAACAACAACTAATAATTCAATTAATGTAAAACCTTTTTTTGATTTCATTTTATTTTCTCCGAATTTTAATTGCCCGCCCCTTCCTCTCCCTTCTTAAAAAATAAGAGGGG
>JAZKZM010000014.1:0-1790 GCA_045612685.1 Elusimicrobiaceae bacterium | reverse complement strand
TAAATATATGAAGCAAATAGTGTATCGTTTTAATAATGCGCTATACATTAATTTAACTAACAGGTGTCCAAACTCCTGCGTGTTTTGTATTAAAACAAAATTCGCTATGCGCTTTGATAAATACGATTTAAACTTATGCGGGCAAGAGCCTTCTGCTGACGAAGTTATTGCCGCTTTGCAAAAAGAAATGCAGCAAGAGCCCGTCAAAGAAATTGTTTTTTGCGGCTATGGCGAGCCGACTATGCGTTTAAATGTTTTGCTTGAAACAGCCGAAAAAATAAAGCAACTTTACGGGCAAATTAAACTGCGCTTAAATACAATCGGGCTTGGCAGTCTTGTAAACGGGCGTGATATTTCAGGCGAACTTGCAAAAAATATTGATGAAATTTCTATCAGTTTAAATTCGCCAAACGCGCAAGAGTGGCAAAAAATAGTTAGGCCAAAGGCAGAATATGCCGCGCAAGGTTACCAGGCTATGCTTGATTTTGTGCGTGCGTGTGCGCCAAAAATAAATACAATAGTTTCTATCGTAGATAAACAAAATATTGATGTTGAAAAAACTAAAAAACTTGCTCAAAGTTTAGGCGCTAAATTAAGAATTAGGGAGTTTATAAATGAAATGTAAAGGTATAAGTTTCTTTTCACTTTTCTTTTATATAGCAGCTTTGATATTTTTTATTTTCGCTGGGCTTAATGTCTGCGCGGATTTTTTTGATTTTACTTCTAAGGCTATGCCTTCTTTGCTTGCCAAAAGCGAAACACAAAAATTGCTTGAAGTTAAAACCAAGCAGGAAGTTCCTTTTACGCAGGTTAAATTTAATTTTAATGCCGAAGAAGCAAGCGAAGTCCTTTTGTGTGCTGATTTTACGGCGTGGAACAAAAATCCTCTTTCACTTGAAAAAACTGCAAAAGGTCTTTTCAGTAAAACTTTATTTCTGCCTAAAGGGGAATATAAATATTATTTCTTAGTTGACGGCAAAGCACAAAAAGATGATAGTGCACCGGCAATTAATTTGGATTTAAAAGATTGCCCTTTGCCTGAAATTTCCTTAAAAAATGTTTTATAAAAAAATATGAAAAAACTAATTTTTAATTCTTCTTGTTTAAAAGAAACTCAAGATTTTGCCAGAAAACTTGCTTCCTGTTTAAACAAGGGGGATATTGTTTTTTTCAGCGGGCCGATTGGTGCGGGCAAAACAATAATGGTTAAAGAAATTGCCAAATTCTTCGGCGTGAAAGATAAAATTACAAGTGCTTCTTTTAGTTTAATGAAAAAGTATTTCGGCACTAAAGCCGAACTTTACCACATTGATTTGTTTAGACTTGAAGAAGGGGAAATGTTTAATCTCGGTTTTGAAGAAATGCTTGAAGATGAATCATCCATAATTTTAGCTGAGTGGCCCGAAGCGGCAAAAGATTTTTTTCCAAAAAATCGTCTTGAAATTGAAGTCGTTTTACAAAAAGAAGACAAACGAAAAATTGTTTTACAGGCAAAATCTCCCGCTTATCAAAAATTGCTTGATACGCTTTCAAAGAAAATAAAAAGGTGATTAATTATGAAAAATTTAACTTTACTTTTAGATAGTTCTTCAGTTCCTTTAACTTGTGCTATTACCGACGGTAAAAAACTTTACCGCGCAAGCAGGCAAGGTATCAAACAGGAAAATTATTTATTTCCTCTTTTAAAAAATTTACTTAGAAAATTTAAAGCGGAGTTAAAAGATATAGACTCTTGCCTTTTTGTTAAAGGGCCGGGGCGTTTTACGGGTATTAGAATCGGCATAACGCTT
>JAZKZM010000013.1:0-1206 GCA_045612685.1 Elusimicrobiaceae bacterium | reverse complement strand
AACACAAAGTTTGTGCCCACGGCCCCGCGTATCCGAAATTTCTAAAAAATTAAAAATAGCCCAAAAGCCGAAGCAAAAGTTGCAAGTTGCTTTATTTTTTGCTACAATATTTAAAATTAATACTAGGAAGAAACACTATGTCATATAAATGCTCTATTTGCGGGAAAGGTTCTGTTACAGGTAATTCTTACAGCCATTCCCACATGAAAACAAAAAGAACTTTTAAGCCCAACCTTCACAAACAAAAAGTTGTGCTTGAAGGTAAAACTCAAACAGCTTATGTTTGCTCTAAATGTATGAAATCAGGCAAAGTCGTAAAACCGACCAAATAAGTTAAGCGAGTAAAAAACTTTTTATACCCCTGCTTTTTAGCAGGGGTTTTTTATTTTTTGACTATTCTTTCTACGAATGCGTGTAGTTTTTACTTTGTAAAAGTAATCTTTTTTGCTACTCTTTAGGCAAAAGCGCAACCTATTTGCCAATTTTGCAAAGCAAAACATAAAGCATATCTCTTACGACGGAAAATTGAAAAAACTTGATTTTCAAAAAAAAAAAAATAAAATTTAAATTGTAATAAAGAAATACCCCACACCTAACCTCTCCCCTCTTATTTTTAAGAAGGGAGAGGAATGGGCGGGCAATTAAAATTCGGAGAAAATAAAATGAAATCAAACAAAGCATTTACACTTATAGAATTACTTGTTGTAGTATTAATAATCGGTATTTTAGCGGCTATTGCCGTTCCGCAATATCAAAAAGCTGTTGAAAAATCTAAAGCATCCCAAGCTTATACTATGCTACAAGCAGTAAATCAAGCTGTTGATTCTTATTATTTATCACACAATTCTTGGCCTAAATATTTTGACGATTTAGATATAAATATACCTTGGACTGGCAGAGAACCTTTTTACAACACTTCTGTTATGTCTGACTTTCGTTCTAACGGCCAATGGTCTATAGGTATGGAAGGTAATAGTCCAAGTGGCTTTTTTGCTATCTCAGCTGCACGCTTAAATGGTAAATATAAAGGGGCTTCTTTAACAATTCAAAAATCAACAAATCCTTCTAATTCTTATAATATTCCCATAGATAAAATAATATGTTATGAATGGTTATCAGGAGAAGCTATTTTTTCCGCACCGGAAAATAGTTTTTGTGTAGATATAATGCAAGGTAAGTTGCATAGCCCTTATTCTTGGGGTAGAG
>JAZKZM010000012.1:0-2976 GCA_045612685.1 Elusimicrobiaceae bacterium | reverse complement strand
AAAAGGAAAGAAGTTATTGTACCGATAGCGACCAGAAGGCATTTCTTCCTAATATGACTAGCAATTCGATTTTCGCAGATTGTCTCGATGGTAAAGATTTGGGAGTACGCCTTGATTGGTATATGTGGAGTGAGAATCCGTGGAAGGTTGAATATTGTTATTTGTTGGAAAGCAAATAAAAAATAACATTATAATAAAAAGAGGAACATACTTTATAAATTATATAAAGTAAAACTACACCTACAATAATTTTAGGCAAAAAAGTAAAATAATAAACTAAATTGAAAAACATAAATATTATATTGTAAAAAAGGGAGCGATTTCCTTCTTAAAAACCGCCCCCGTCTAAAGCACCCCGGACAGGAATCGAACCTGCAACCTTATCCTTAGGACGGATCTGCTCTTCCAGTTGAGCTACCGAGGCAAAATCTCTAAAAATAATAAACTTATCTTCTTAAATTATATCAATTTAAAAAGTATCCGTCTATAAAGCCTTAAAATACTATTAAACTTGCGCTGGGCACGGATAATTTTTCTTTACCTTTTAAAGCCGAAAGCTCGCACATAAAAACACACATTTCAATTTTTGCACCGAGCCGGCTAATAAGTTTTATTGCTGCGCTCATTGTGCCGCCTGTAGCAAGCAAATCGTCAACAAGCAAAATCCTGTCATTTTTATCAAGCGCGTCTTGGTGTATTTCTATAACATCTTTGCCATATTCTAAATCAAACTCAACAGAATATTTTTTATAAGGGAGTTTACCTCTTTTTCTTATCGGCACAAAACCAACTCCCAAAACATAAGCTAAAGGAGCACCAAAGATAAAGCCTCTTGATTCAAGGGCAACAATTTTTGTTATTTTTTTATCCTTTGCAAGTTTAGCAAGGTCATCAATTATTGTTTTAAAAGCTTGCGGGTTTGCCAGTAGCGGCGTAATATCTTTAAACAAAATTCCCTTCTTAGGAAAATCCGGCACATTACGAATTAAACTAATGATTTCTTTTTTTGTCATTTTTAATTTTCTTTTTTATAGTCTTTTCAATTTTAGATTTTTTCACATCACCAAGTAAATTCAATTCTTCCTTCTGTAAACCTGTATGAATATTAATGGCAGAAGATGAGGTTTTAGTAGGTTCCCAAATACCAAAATCTTTTGCACGTTTGCGCACTTTAGCAATTGCTCTTTCTTCTATCTGTCTAACACGTTCACGCGAAACACCCAGTTTTGTTGCCACTTCAAGCAAGGTATAAGGCTCTTGCCTATCTACGCCAAAACGCATAATCAAAATATCTCTTTCCCTTTGGGAAAGTTCATTTAAAATAGAAAGCATTAAAGCATTAGTGGACTGCATCATAATCTTTGTATCGGGGTTAGAGGTCGGCTCATCTGGAATAACATTTTCTAAAGAAGAATCTTCTTCATCATTTATTACAACAGATAAAGAGTCTACACCATAAGCCGCACTCATACTATCTAAAATAGAGCGAACTTGTCTTTCCGAAAGATTCAATTTTACACTCATTTCTTTTAAAGACGGCTCTCTGCCAAGTTCACTTTTAAGTTTATCCCAAGTTTTAAGCCAAGTTCTCAAATTATCCCAAGCATGCGGCGGAAGTTTAATAGTGGAAACCTGTTCATCAACCCATCTTTTTATATATTGCTCTATCCAATGCACTGCATAGGTGGAAAAACGAAACCCTTTTTTGGGGTCAAAACGCTTAATTGCTTGCAAAAGACCGAGGTTTCCTTCCTCAATTAAATCCATAAGTTCAATGCCTTTTTTTAAATAACGTTTTGCAATAGGCACTACTAAGCGCAAGTGCATTTTAAGCAAATCATCTTCTGCTTTTTTATTCCCCTTTTGCGCTTTTTGCCAAAGTTCAGTTTCTTTGGACCTATCTATTTGATTAACAATTTTTGTTATCTCTTTAAAGTATTCCTTTAAGGAATTTATATTTTCTTCCATACAATTTTATTATACACTATTTTAATTTATTTATTGCCTGTAATATTTTTGGAACAATCTGTTGTGCCTCACCAACAAAGCCATATTGGCAAATATTAAATATCTGCGCTTTACTATCTTTACTGACGGAGATTATCAAATCGGAATTTTGCATACCTATAGTATGTTGTAAAGCCCCGCTAACGC
This sequence comes from Elusimicrobiaceae bacterium, assembly GCA_045612685.1. Lineage (GTDB taxonomy): Bacteria > Elusimicrobiota > Elusimicrobia > Elusimicrobiales > Elusimicrobiaceae > Proelusimicrobium. The sequence continues at coordinate 822 of JAZKZM010000012.1, read as the reverse complement.
CAAAAGAAATATAAATTTTCGGTTTTATACTAACCCCGCTTTGCCCGATTTGATGACTTTTTGGCAAAAGCCCGCTTTCTATAACGGGGCGCGTTGCGCCTAAGGCTGCGCCAAGTTTAGTAGCTAACTCTTTTACAAAAGCAAAAGTTTTTTGGTCTTTTACACCGCGCCCGATAGCAACAACAATATCTGCCTCTTCAAGTTTTAAAACCTCGCTTGCATCATCTCTTTGTGTTTTTATCAAACGCACTTTTGAAGGAACAGCCCTAAAATGTTCTTCTATAATTTTTAAATCAGCCGGTTGATTTACTTGTATTTTTGGCAAAATATTCGGGCGCACGCTTGCCATTTGCGGCCTTGTGTTTGGGCAAATAATATCTGCCATAATATTACCGCCGAAAGCTGGGCGGCTTTGCACTAAATTAGAATCTTTTACTGATAGTCCTGTGCAATCAGCCGTAAGCCCGCAACCAAGTTTTGCGGCAACTCTTGGCGCCAAATCTCTGCCCATATATGTTGAGGGATATAAAATTGCTTCCGGTTTATATTTTTTTGTTAAAGCAATTAAAATTTGCGCATAATTTTGGGTATCGTAATGGGTAAAAGAAGAATCTTCAATATTATAAATTATCTGTGCGCCGTATTTCTTAAATTCTTCAAAATATTTTTGATTATCTTGCCCGATTATAACAAGCCCGACTTTGCAACCAAGTTCGCCGGAAAGTCTTTTTGCCGCGGTTAATAATTCAAAAGTTATACTTCTTACTTTTTTAGTTATCTCGTCAATTTCGGCAATAACCCAAATATCTTTAAAGTCGGATC
>JAZKZM010000011.1:0-8090 GCA_045612685.1 Elusimicrobiaceae bacterium | reverse complement strand
TATTTTTTCTTTAAAGGATTTAAGGCCATTACAAGCCCGGTTGTTGTGCAGTTTGGGCTTGAGATTAGTTGTGTTTCTTTAGTTATAGCGTGGGGGTTAATTTCCGGTATAACTAAAGGGATATTTGGCTCGTTTCTAAACTTAGCCGACATATCAACAATAAATTTTGTTTTGTCTTTTAAAACTTGCGCAAGTTGAAAACTGATTTCATCATCCGTGCATAAAATTGCTATATCGCTTTCAACGGGTTTATCCTGACTGCCAACCCGCAAAAGTTCATAGGGTTGTTTTAAATGTTTTAATTGTTCTTCCATCAAACGACCAACGAGGCCGTTTATTCCGTAAATTGCTATTTTAATCATTTTATTATCGTGCCTGCCACACCTGTTTTATAGTAAATTATTCTAATTTCAATACCCTTTTCTTTGGCTAAAGTTATTGCATCGGGGTGCAAAACATTTGCGCCTTCAAGGGCAAGTTTATACATAACATCAAAATCTAAAAGATTTAATTTTTTGGCGTCTTTATTTTTGTTTGGGTCTTTATCATAAACACCTTCAACATCTTTAATCATTTCAACATGGTCGGCGCCCAAGAAAGAAGCAATAAACACTGCCGAAACATCAGAGCCGCCGCGTTTTAAAGTTGTGATTTCTTTATTTTGGCCGATACCCTGGAAACCGGCAATTATCGGTATATGGCCTTGTTCTAGCTCGCGTTTAAGGCGGTCGCTTTTAATTTCCACAATTTGTGCGCCTGCGTGGGTAGAGGTTGTGATAAGTCCGATTTGTGAACCTGTTAAAGAAACAGAAGGTAAGCCGGCCTCATTTAAAGCAATAGATAAAAGAGCCACGCTAATTCTTTCGCCGGTGGTAATAAGCATATCAAGTTCGCGTTTATTTGGATCGGGACTTAAAGAATAAGCATTATCTAAAAGAATATCCGTAAAATTGCCGTTGGCTGAGGCAACGATTACAGGTAAAAAACCTTCCTGCCAGCGTTGCTTGATAAGATTAACGGCAAGTAAAATTTTTTCTTTATTGGCAAGAGTGTTGCCGCCGAATTTTAAAACACAAATTTGTTTGTTCATAAAAGTATTCCTTGCGGGGTTTGTTCGTAAATTTGATTAAGCATTTTTTTTGTTTCATCACTGATAGAACCAAGCGGAAGGCGGACTTCATCACTTGATAAATTCATTAAAGATAAAAGATATTTAACGCAAGTGGGGTTGACCTCAGCATAACTTGCTTTAATTAAAGAATAGCCTTGGGCAAAAAGAGCCATAGCCTCTTGGGTTTTACCTTCGGTAAATAAATCATAAACTTTGACAAAGAAAGGCGCCATGGTGTTTGCCGCCGCGCTTATTATTGCGCGTGAGCCAAGCCCTAAAAAAACAGGCCATAAATCATCATTACCGCAAATATAATTTAAGCGTTTTTGGCTAAATTTAACAGACATTTCCGTCAGATGTGAAATATCATAACAAGATTCTTTAACTGCCATAATTTGCGGAACATTATTTAAAAGTTCTTCAAAAAACTTTAGAGAAAGTTTTTGCCCCGTGCGGCCTGGGATATGATACAAAACTATTGGTTTATTAAATTGGGAAGCAAGAGTATAATGTGCTATCATACCACTTAAATTCGGTTTATTATAATAAGGTGTAACAATCAAAAGCCCGTCGGGGTTATATTTTGAAGCGACTTCGCAATTTTTAAGCATTGCTTGGGTGTTGTTGCTGCCGGTGCCGATAATAATTTTTGCTCTTTTATTTATTTTTTCCGTGCATAATTTTATTAAATCTTCTTTTTCCTGCTCGTTTAAGGCAGGGGTTTCGGCCGTAGTGCCAAGGACAACAAAACCTTTAACACCGGCAGCAAGTTGCTTTTCAATTAAAACTTCTAAAGAGTGAAAATCAATTTTATTATCTTTAAACGGCGTAATAAGTGCCGTTAAAACACCTTTAAACATAAAAAGAACCTCCCGAATACCTACAAGATAATTGTATCATTTATTGATATAATTAAGATAGGAGGATTTTTATGCAAGATATTAATAATCAAAATAATCAGGGGCTTCCCCCAGCAACACCGGAATTTAAAAACGAGGAAGTTGTTTACCAAAAACCTAACTCTTTTAAGAGTTCTTTTTTTACAAATATTTTACTTACAGTTTTAATTTGTGTTTTCGGTCTTTCTTTAGTAAGTGCGACTTATATTATTTTTGGACCTAGCAAATCTGCCAATTTGCAAAGCGAAACGGAAACGGCCATTAAATCTTTTACCGCAAAGGAAAGTTTTGGCGGGCCTGTAAGCGCAGTAATAAAAATACGCGGAACGATACAGGAAGGCCAAAATTCTTCTTGGTCTGCAAATCAAAATCCAAGCCAAATTGCCGCAAAGATAAGAACTTTGGCCGAAGATAAAAATGTTCACTCTTTGCTTTTGGATATTAATACACCGGGCGGAACGGTGGCTTCCGTTCAGGATATTTACAGCGCACTAATGTATTTTAAAAGTAAAGGTAAGCCGGTTGTGGCTTTGTTTAGGGATATTTCGGCAAGCGGCGGTTATTATATTGCTGCGGCGGCTGATAAAATTGTGGCCCAGCCCGGCACTATAACAGGTTCTATCGGTGTAATTATGCAAGGGGCAAACTTTACGCCTTTACTTGAAAAAATAGGTGTTTCCTTTAAACCGATAAAATCGGCAAAGCACAAAGATATCGGCTCGCCTTACCGCGAAATGACCGAAGAAGAACAGCAACTTTTACAAGATATGATAAATGATACTTATGCACAATTTTTTGATGTAGTCCAAAAATCACGCACTAATATCCCCGAAGAAAAATTGCGCATTTATGCCGACGGCCGCGTATGGACCGGCAGCCAGGCAAAAGCCCTTGGCCTTGTTGATGAACTTGGCGGAATAGAAGAAGCAAAAAAAATTCTTGAACAATTAACCGGACAAAAAAATATTAAACTTGCGCAAGCAAATTTTACCTCTTTATCTGATTTAGGAAGTTTGTTTAGTTCTATGCAAAGCAAATTTAATATGAAAATTGAAGATGCCGCAACACCGAAAGTTTATTATTTGTGGACCTATTAATATGAAAACATTAAAAGAATTTGTTAATAATCCGATAATCTTTCTTAAAAATATTACCGAAGGCAAAAAACTTTCTTATGCGTGTTTTGGCTATGCACTTGGAATAATAAGTTTATATTTTGCAATTAAACTGGGTTGCCAAAATCACGCATCCGTTATTGGCTTTATGTTTGCTTTTGTTTTTTGGTTTATTACAAATGTAATTTTAAATTTTGTTTTGGCTGCAATTTGTAATACCTTGCTTGAAATGACGGATAATAAAAGTTCCGCTTTAGGTATATTTATATTTTTGGGCCTTTCACAAATTATTTGGACTTTGGCAATTCCCTTTTTACTTATAGCAAGAGCCTTTACGGAAATATTGCCTTTTATGCCGCTTATTATTTTGGCAATAATAGCCGCGCAAATATCTTTTGTTTTAAACGCAATAAAACAAGTTTATAAAGTAGCAAAAAGCGCAAGTTTTATTGCTTTTGTCGGCTCTTTTATTTTGCCTGTTGCTATGGGTATTTTCCTATTTTGTTTTATGATAGGTTTTATTGTTGCTTTAACTGCTTAGAAAGTTCTTTTGTTATAGATAAAATATGTTGCTTTAATAAAGGTTGTTTTTCTAAGAAAAGCGGAATAATTTTGAGCCTTAGCCAATTGCGCTGGTAAATATCTTCTTGGTTGGTTTCGTCTTCCACATTTTTAAGATTATATTGTGCCAAATATTTTTTGATATCTTGGCGCGTGATACATAAAAACGGCCTGATGATTTGCCTTTTGCCTAATTTACGCATAACGGGAATGCCGCATAAACCTTTGGCCTTGGTGCCGCGCAAAAGATTTAAAAAGAAAGTTTCGCAATTATCATCAGCGTGGTGGGCAAGCGCAATTTTGGAACAATTAAATTTTTTTGCCGCTTCTTCAAAGGCCTTATAGCGAAGGGTTCTTGCGGCGTGTTCAATACTCTTTTTTTCTTTTTTAGCAAGAGTTTTGACATTGACTTTTTTAACAAAACATTCCACACCAAGACTTTTGGCATATTCCTTTGCAAAAGCGGCATCTTGTTTTGAAGCGGCCCTTAATTGATGGTCCACGTGGCAGGCATAAACAAAAAATTGCTGCTTTTTGGCGAGTTGGCAAATAAAATGAAGCAATGCTACAGAATCTGCCCCGCCTGAAAGAGCGACTAAAATTTTATCTTTCGGTTTGAAAAATTTGTTTTCTTTAGCAAACTGAACTAAAGTTTGCCATACAGTGGCTTGAAATTTGGGGTCTTTCATATTACTTTTTATTTTAGTAGAATATTAAAAGATTAGCAAGGGGAAGGTGAATTTATGAAAAAACGCATTTTAGTAGTTGAAGACGATACAGATATAATGGAACTTGTTAATATGATTTTAACAAGAGCCGGTTATGAAGTTACCATTTGCGAAAACGGAAGAGATGCTATCCCGGCAATAAAAGAAATTAGACCGCACCTTGTTTTGCTTGATTTAATGTTGCCCGGTATGGACGGCAAAACCATTGTGGCTGAAATGGAAAAAGATGAAGAACTTAACACAACTTCTATTTTAATTCTTTCCGCTTTGGAAGCCGCCGGACATATGTTTATCGGCAGACCGATGGTTAAAGGCGTTTGCTTTAAACCTTTCAGCCCGAAATCTTTACTTGAAAAAGTTAAAGCAATTATGGGCGATAAATAGTTTCACTTGATTGTTGAATTAAAAAACCCCGTTTCTTTTTTCTTAAGAAGCGGGGTTTTGGTTTTTATATTTATAATAATTTTTACAAATCAGCACACTCAAAAAATTTATCATAATATGTAGAAGTAAAATTAGTGCTTGGTGGACATCCCATTACCTTTTCACAAAAATCGCCTGTTTCCAAAACATAGTAGCTATGCTCATAACAAATAATTTTGCCATTAGGCAACATAATAAAACCGGCACTGCGATAAGGCCCTGTATTAAAATGAGAAACAGCTTCTCCTGAAGCAACATTATCAACAACACTAAGAAGTAAATTAGAATTTTCATTAGCTTTACAACTTTCACTTGTATATACAGGCCCTGAATAAATACAAGGTCTAGTATATCCGTTAAGAGTAATATCTAAATCGCTAAGTTTAGTGGGGTAAGAGTTATGCGCTAAAAAATAACTTTGCACGGCTTCATTCATAGCTTTTAAATTAAATAACATTCCTTTTGCTCTACTGCGCCAAACACTTTTTTGATATTGCGGCAAAGCAATTGCCGCTAAGATACCGATTATTAAAACAACTACTAACAACTCTATTAGCGTAAATGCGCGGTTTTTCATACTTTTTTACCTCTTTTTGATTAAACTTAACAAAAGTAGTTTAGCAAAAAAAAAAAAATAAGCAAGACTTCTTTTAACTCCTCGTCCTACAAAAGCGCGCTGGCTTTTGCTTTGGAAAAGCAATTTTAATTGCTACTCTTTTTGCAAAATTTGTTCTCTTTTTGGATATTTTCCAGCGAAGATTTATATAAAAGACTTCTCCTTTTTACTTGTTTTTTATTTTGATATAATTTAAGTAAATATTATTTACGAGGAGAGTTCTTATGGCTTTTAAAATTGAACAATGTTCTGTTTTACAAAAACATAGACTTAGTTATAAACCTGTTTTACCTAAAGTTTTACAAAAAGGCCCGGCCGGCGTGGTTGCCGTTTTGGGCAAAGCAACAAAAAGCGTGGCAGACCAAGCCGCCGTTAAAAAAATGTTCCCCAATACTTATGGTATGCCGCAAATTTCTTTTAAAGCCGGAACAAATAAAAATATTACAAAAAAAGCAGTCCGCGTGGCAGTTGTTTTATCCGGCGGACAAGCACCCGGCGGACATAATGTTATTGCCGGTATTTTAGACGGACTTAAAAAAGCAAACAGCAAAAATAAACTTTTTGGTTTTATCGGCGGACCTAGCGGTATTTTGGAAAATAAATTTATTGAAATTACACCAAAACTTATGGCTGATTACAGAAACACCGGCGGTTTTGATATGATTAAATCAGGCCGCACCAAAATTGAAACAGCCGAGCAACTTGCCACCGCAAAAGAAAATATTTTGAAAAATAAAATTGACGCTTTAGTTATTATCGGCGGTGATGATTCCAATACCAATGCCGGTATTATTGCAGAATATTTTAAACAACAAAAAGTTGATACAAGCGTTATCGGCGTGCCTAAGACCATTGACGGCGATTTGAAAAACGAACATATTGAAACTTCTTTCGGTTTTGATACAGCAACAAAAATCTATGCCGAAATGGTGGGCAATATTTGCCGCGATGTAAACTCCGCAAGAAAATATTGGCACTTTGTGCGCTTGATGGGCAGAAGTGCAAGCCACATTGCTTTGGAAGTCGCTTTAAAAACTCACCCGAATATCGTTTTGATAGGTGAAGAAGTTTCAGCCAAAAAAATGACACTTGCGCAAATTGTTGATAGTATTGCAAAAGTAGTTGTTGCAAGAGCAAAAGATAAAAAGAATTTCGGTGTTGTTTTGGTGCCGGAAGGTTTAATTGAATTTATACCTGAAATGAAGGCCCTTATCGCCGCTTTAAATGATTTGCTCGCTCAGTATGAAAAAGAACTTAATGCCTGTAAATCTTTTGAAGAGAAAAAGAAATTTATTATCTCAAAACTCCCTGCAAATTTAGCAAAACTTATGGCCTCACTCCCCAGCAATATTGCCGCACAATTAATGCTTGAAAGAGACCCGCACGGCAATGTGCAAGTTTCTTTAATTGAGACGGAAAAATTGCTTGTTGAAATGTTAAAAACTAAACTTGCCGAGTTAAAAAAGCAAGGCAAATATAATGGTAAATTTTCCGCAATAATGCACTTCTTTGGTTATGAAGGGCGCTGCGGCGTGCCTTCAGCATTCGACGCAAATTACACTTATGCCTTGGGATATAATGCAAGCGTGCTTGCTTTAAATAAATGCAGCGGTTATTTATCTTCCGTTAAAAATCTTGTTAAAAAACCGCAAGATTGGCAATGCGGCGGCGTGCCTTTAACAATGATGATGAATATGGAAAGAAGAAAAGGTAAAGAAAAACCCGTCATCAAAAAAGCACTTGTTGAACTTAAAGGACAACCCTTTAAAGTGCTTAGCCAATATAGAGAAGTTTGGGCTAAGACGGAAAGTTATGTTTTCCCCGGTCCTATTCAATACTTTGGACCTGCGGAAATTACAGATATTACGACCTATACACTTAGGTTTGAACATCTAAAGAAATAGTGCTTGCCGCACGGGCAGCACTTGCCGCATAGGCAAATTTAAAAACCCCGAGTTTTTTACTCGGGGTTTTTAACAAATATTATAAAATTTTACCAATGATAATCTCCCCATTCATCTTCGGCATAGCTAGGCGCGGATAAACCAGATTCTTCCTGACAAATTTGATTATCTATAGAGTTTAGATTTGAACTATAAGAACCACATGTTTGCATGCCCGGCCATTGTGGAGAGTTTTTGAAAACGATTCCATATCCTATTTTTGTAAATTTATATGTAGCGCAATAAGTTCCAGAATAACCATAAGAGTCTTTACGCGCCCAGCAATGCCAATTTTCATATTGATATTTATTCTTATCTATGGAAAGAGGTTTTGGCAAATCTATATCTAAATCTGGTATTGAGTCCGTATATTCACCATGTGCTAAATAATATGATTCTTCCGCTTCAGCAATAGCTTTTGCTATAGGTTTCAATGAGGCATAATGACTTTTTAAAACAGCTTTTTGATATTTAGGAACAGCAATAGCTGCTAATATACCGATAATTAAAACAACGACTAATAACTCTATTAGTGTGAATGCGCGGGTTTTCATAAAAACACCTCTTTTTTTATTCAAATTTTATAAAAGTAGTTTAGCAAAAAAAAAAAAATAAGCAAGACCTCTCTTAACTCTTCGTCCTACAAAAGCGCGCTGACTTTTTCTTTGAAAAAGAATTTTTTGCGCTACACTTT
>JAZKZM010000010.1:0-3344 GCA_045612685.1 Elusimicrobiaceae bacterium | reverse complement strand
AAAAAATAAGAGGGGAGAGGTTAGGTGTGGGGTATTTCTTTATCACAATTTAAATTCTATTTTTTTTTTTTTGAAAATCAAGTTTTTTCAAATCTCCGTCATACGGGATATGTTTTATATTTTGCTTTGCAAAATTAGCTGGTAAGCAACACTTTTGTCTAAAGAGCAGCAAAAAAGATTACTTTTACAAAGTAAAAGCCATACGCATTTGTAGGAAGAATAATCAGAAAAGAACTTGTTTGCGCCGTCTTTATTTTCGCTGAAAAATAGCCAAAAAAGAACAAATTTTGTAAAAAGAGTAGCACAAAAAAATGCTTTTGCATCGCAAAAGCCAGACGATATTTGTAGGAAAAATCGCTAAAGCAGTTGCTTAATTTTTTTTTGTGCTAAACTACTTTTATAATTTTAATCAAAATAAGAGGGTAGTTTATGAAAAACCGCGCGTTTACGCTTATAGAGTTATTAGTAGTTGTTTTAATAATCGGTATTTTGGCGGCTATTGCCTTGCCTCAGTATCAAAAAGCAGTAATGAATTCCCGCTTAACACAAATGCTTGTTTATATGGACGCTTTAAGAAAAGGTTCTGATATTTATTATATGACTAATGGGGTTGCGCCTAATGATGTTAGGGATATTGATATAGATATTACCGGTTCGGCAGCAAGAATAGAACAAACAAGTATTACACATGATACAGGGGTTATGGCAGCGATTTTTGAAGATGGAACAGATTGTATGGTTAATAAAGGGGTTGTTGCCTGTATAAATGAAAATTTTTATTTGCTGGAAACCCATACTTACGCTATTGACGGATATACTGCTTATCCTAAAGGGATGTTGTGCGTGGGATATAACGATGCTGCGGAGAGTGCTTGCAAGTCAAGGTCTATTGAAGAAATAGAATTTTCAGGTATTACTTGGTCTAAAATAAAATAACAGGGATATTGCAAAGTCCTTTTCATATAGCCACATAAGCTCCTTTTTTTATACAATATAAATATATGAAGTTTGAGAGTTTTGTAGCAAAGCGCTATTTACTTTCCCAGAGTAAAGGGGTTTTTTCTTTAATTACCACAATTATCGGCATTTTAGGTGTATGTGTCGGCGTTGCGGCTTTAATCACAACCCTTGCGGTTATGAGCGGTTTTCAAAACGATATTAAAAATAAAGTTATTGGCGCGCAGGCCCATATTATGATTATGGGTATGATGCCCGACGGTCGCTATCAGGAAGTTCAAAAAACAATAGAAGATATCAAAGGCGTTAAAGCCACCGCGCCCAATATTTACGGCCAGGCAATTTTGAATTATCAGGGCCAAAACCAAGGCATTGTTTTGCGCGGTCTTGACCCAAAACAAGAAGCAAAAACAAGCAGTTTAATTTCTTCTTTGACGGAAGGCTCTTTTGCTACGGATAAAGAAAATATTTCGCCCCTTGTTTTGGGCCAAGAACTTGCTTATAATTTGGGCGTTATGGTTGGTGATGAAGTTGTGCTTGTTTCGCCTGCTACAATTGCGGGTGCTTTGCCAAAAATGAAAAAGTTTCTTATTACCGGTCTTTTAAAAACCGGTTATTATGAATTTGATAATACTATTGCTTATACAGATTTAAAAAGCGCCTCTGACTTTTTGGGCTTGAAAGGCGCAATAACAACACTTAGCGTTAAACTTGATAATCTTGACCGCGCCCAAACCCTTGCCTTTGAAATTGACGAAGCAACAAAACAAAATTATTCCGTTAAAACTTTTATGCAGTTAAATGGTAATTTATACGCCGCTTTAAAACTTGAAAAAGTTATGATGTTTATTATTTTATCTTTGATTATTTTAGTTGCTTCTTTGAATATTACATCTAACTTAATTTTGTTTGGAACGGAAAAACTTAGAGATATCGGTATTATGCGCGCTATGGGGGCAAGCCCGGCGCAAATCAGAAAAATTTTTATGCTTGAAGGCCTTTTTATTGCAAGTGCGGGTATTTTATCGGGCTTGGTTTTGGCTTGTGTTTTATGCTGGGTTATTGCCACTTTTGATATTGTGCAGTTGCCCGCAGATATTTATTACTTAACAAAAGTGCCTGTTAAAATTGAAGTTTTGGATATTTTAAGCGTGATTTTTGGCAGTTATGCTTTGTGCTTTATTTCTGCTTTATATCCGGCTTACAAGGCCTCAAGAGTTAATGCGGTGGATGCAATACGCTATGGATAATATTTTGCTTGAATTAAAAAACCTTACCAAAGTTTACAAGGAAGGTTCCCAAGAAAATAAAGTGCTGGATAAAGTTAATTTAAAAATCGCAGCAGGCACTTTTAATGTATTTATCGGGCCAAGCGGCAGCGGCAAAAGCACTCTTTTAAATTTAATTGCTATGCTAGACAGCGCAACCGAAGGCGAAATTTTGTTTGAAGGCAAAAATATTTTAAAATTATCCGAGAAGAAAAAAGCAAAACTGCGCCTTGATAAAATAGGTTTTGTTTTTCAATTTGACGGCCTTTTGCCGGAGTTTAGCGTGCTTGAAAATGTTAATATGCCCGCTTTAATTAAAGGCAAAAATGCTAAAACAAGGGCTTTAGAATTGCTTAAAAATTTAAATATTGATACACTTGCCACTAAAATGCCGCCTTCTTTAAGCGGGGGCGAAAAACAAAGAGTGGCTATCGTGCGCGCTTTGATAAATAAACCGATTTTAGTTCTTGCCGACGAGCCAACCGGTAATCTTGACGGCGCGCGTAAAGAGCAAGTGTTTAAAGATTTTGCCGCTTTAGCCAAACAAGGTATTGCAGTTTTAATGGTTACCCATGATATTAAAGCGGCAGATTATGCCGATAATTGCTATCAAATAGCAAACGGAAAAATAGATTTAAAAAAATAAAGAGAGGTTAAAAATGCATATAAAATTTAACAACAAAGCTGAAGAACTTTTACAACAAGGGGTTAAAGAACTTGCCGCAAAAGAATTTACGGCAGGTCTTTATCAGCATAATGCAACCCTTTGGAAAACGGAAGAAGACCATACAAAGATTATAAATAACTCCCTCGGTTGGACAGAAGTTTATGATTGGACCCTTGAACATTTAAAAGAAATACAAGATTTTGCCAAATCGGTAAAAGGCAGTTATAAACATATCGTTTTAATGGGTATGGGCGGCAGCAGCCTTGCACCGGAAGTTTTGCGCGTTTTGTTTGGCAAAAAAGAAGGCTGGCCGACACTTATTGTTTTAGACAGCACAAATCCTGATTGGGTGGCTAAAGTCCGCGCACAAATTAATCCGGCAAAGACCTTATTTATTTTTGCAAGCAAATCAGGCGGAACGGTTGAGCCGTCTTCCCAATTTGCTTATTTTT
>JAZKZM010000009.1:0-5206 GCA_045612685.1 Elusimicrobiaceae bacterium | reverse complement strand
TGTTTTTGAAATTGAGGGCCCTATTAAAGAAAGCGGTATGATTTATGATTTTAAGCAATTAAAACCTCTCTTAAAATCTGCCTTGCCAGACCATAAATTTTTAAATGATTTTGTGCCTAACCCGACAGCAGAAAATATTTGTGAATATCTTTTTAATAAAGTTTCCGCATTGTTAAAAGAAAAAAATTTAACTTTAAAAACCCTTGAAGTTTGGGAAAACGAAGATGCCGCAGCAATTAAAAATAAATGAAATTTTTTATTCCCTGCAGGGTGAAGGCCCTTTTAGCGGAAGTGCGGCTGTTTTTGTGCGCCTGGCCACTTGCACAATGTGCTGCCCGTGGTGTGATACAAAATACGCCCAAAAAGTTAATTGTTTACTAACAGAAAAACAAATTTTAAAGGAAATAAAAAAATATCCTTCTAAACTTGTTATTTTAACCGGCGGCGAGCCATGCGAGCAAAATATTATTCCGCTAGTTAAACTTTTGAAAAAAAATAAATATCAGGTTCACTTGGAAACAAACGGCTCTATTGATATAAACACAAAATATTTTGATTTCGTTTGCGTTTCGCCAAAAAAATATGTGGCAAAAGAAATGCTTAAAAAAGCCGATATTATTAAACTTGTTATAGACGAAAAAACAACTTTAAAAGAGATTTTAAAATATAAAAAATATAATTTATATTTACAACCAAATTCAGCCAAAAAGGAGAATACCGCAAAATGCGTAAAGATAGTAAAAAAATATCCAAAAATGCACCTAAGCGTGCAAATGCACAAATTAATAAAAATAAAATGACACAGGAGCGTGCCCTTAGCCATTGGCGTGATTTGCTTTCTTATATCGGCGAAAACCCAAACAGAGAAGGACTTAAAGAAACCCCTAAAAGAATTGTCAAAAGTTGGGAAAAATTATTCAGCGGATATAAAAAAGACCCTTCAAGCGTATTAAAAACTTTTACCGAAGGCTCTTGTAAAGAAATGGTTATTTTAAAGGATATTGAATTTTACAGCGTGTGTGAACACCATTTTTTGCCGTTTTTTGGCACCATCAGTATCGGCTATTTACCGGATAAAAAAGTTATAGGTATTTCCAAACTTGCACGCCTTGTGGAAATTTATTCAAGAAGATTACAAATACAGGAAAACTTGGTTGCCCAAATTGCAGATAGTTTAATGGAAAATTTAAAGCCGCTTGGCGTCATGGTTGTTTGTCGCGCACAGCATATGTGCATTTGTTCACGCGGCGTAGAAAAACACCAAGCGCAAATGATTACAAGTGCTTTAAGAGGTATTTTTGAAAAGCCCGAAGTGCGCCAAGAGTTCTTGCAATTTGTTCAAAAAATATAAAAAATAGTTTTAAAGGAGTTGTTTTTTTATGCAGTTAATGGGTATTTTAAATACTACACCTGATTCTTTTTACGACGGCGGGAAATATACCACTTTAGATAGCGCGGTAAAAAGAGCGGAGGAAATTTTAACGCAAGGGGCAAGTATTATTGATATCGGCGGAGAATCTACAAGGCCGGGCGCAAGCGAAGTGCCCCAAGAAGAAGAATTTAAACGCACTATACCTGTTATAAGAGAATTAAAAAAACGCTTCCCGCAGGCAATATATTCCATAGATACAACAAATTTTGATACCGCGCTTGCCGCCGCTGATGAGGGAGTGCAAATTATCAATGATGTTAGCGCACTTGCCGACCACAAACTTGCAGGCCTTGCCGCGGCTTATAATATAAAACTTGTTATTATGCACGCGCGCGGAACGCCAAAAACTATGCAGGAAAATTGCAAATACGAAAATATTTTAACCGATATTTCTGATTTCTTTAGAGAAAAAATTGAAGTGGCTAAAGCCCAAAATTTACCAAAAACAAATATCATTTTAGATATTGGCCTTGGCTTTGCCAAAACACGCGAGCAAAATTGGCAATTACTTGAAAATTTAGATTTTTTTAAAGCACTTGATTTGCCTTTGCTTGTCGGCGCAAGCAGGAAAAGTTTTACAGATTATTCTCTTGAACGCTCTTTAGAAGCCGCCCAACTTGCTTGGAAAGCAAAAGTTGATTATTTAAGAGTGCACGACGTAAAAGAAACGGCAGATTTTTTAAAGGTTTTGGAAAATGGAAAATAGAACGGCAACTATTTGGGTAGCCTCGGGCTTTAAAGCGCAACACTATCACGGCGGCGCTTTAAATGAAGATAAACACGCACACGATTTTAAATATAAAATTTTTCTAAAAGGGCCTTTAAATGCTGAAGGTTTTTTAGTTGATTTTAGAGAAGTGGAAAAACTTTTAAATACTATAAATGTTCGCTTAGAAAACCAGATTTTAAACGAAATTATCCCCCCCGCTACGACTGAAATTTTGGCAATTTATTTATTTGAAGAAATTAAAAAAACTTTCCCCCAAATTTGCCGCATTGAGTTAAACGAAAAAGAAAACTACGGGGCAATTTATGAAGAGTAAAGTTTTTATTGCGCTTGGCTCAAATATCGGCAATTTAGAAGATAATTTACACGCCGCTTTAAAAAATATTGAGCAAATCTGCACATTAAAAAAAGTAAGTTCTTTTTATAAAACAAAACCGCAAGGTTTTTTAGAGCAAGCAGATTTTTTAAACGGCGTTTGCCTGATTGAAACAAATTTAAACCCGCAAGATTTACTTAAAAAATTAAAAGAAACAGAAGCACAAATGGGCCGCAAAAAAACTTTTAAAGACGGGCCGCGCTTAATTGACTTAGATATCATTTACTACGATGATATTGTTTTAAATACCCCTAACTTAACTATCCCCCATCCGCGCGCACACCTGCGCTTGTTTGTGATGAAAGGCTTGCTTGAAATTGCGCCTGATTTTGTGCACCCTATCCTAAAAAAAACCACACGGAAAATTATTGAAAATAATATAGCAAAATAATATATAATAGAAGTATCTTATAATAGGAGATATTTTATGGCATATACTATTTGGCTTATTTTGGGCTTTTTATTTCTAATCGGAGAGATGTTTACAGGCGATTTTACTTTGGCTTGTATAGGTATCGGCTCTTTTGTGGCCGGGCTTGCTTCTTATCTGGGTGTGAGTTTGACTTGGCAGCTTGGCATAATGGCAATAACAATTATTGTGCTTTTTGGCACACTTAGGCCTTTTGTTTTAAAATATTTCTACAAGAGCAAACACCCCATTGCAAGCGGCATTGATGCTTTAATCGGTAAAACTTTTAAAGTTGTGGAAATGAGAGGCGAAAAGCCTTTTATCAAAAGTGATGCCGACCTTTGGGAAGTTAAAGCAAGTGAACCTTTGAAATTAGGCGACACCGTTGAAGTTAAAAAAGTTGAAGGCATAACTTTAATTGTAAATAAAAAATAAGGAGGATGTAAATAAATCACAATAGGAGTAGTATTATTAGTAATAATTGTGTTTTGTGCAATAGTCTTTTTGGCTAAATCACTGACGATTATTCAACAATCAGAAGAAATGATTATTGAAAGATTCGGAAGCTATTATAGAACCTTAAAACCGGGGTTAAATTTTATAGTGCCAATAATGGATGCACCGCGTTCTATCGCTTGGAAGGTTACTTATGACAGCGGCCCGCACTCTTATTCCACAATAAGAATGATGGATAGAATTGATATGAGGGAAAATGTCTATGACTTCCCCAGCCAATCCGTTATTACAAGAGATAATGTTACCGTTCAAATTAACGCTTTGTTATATTTCCAAGTGGTAGATTCTAAAGCTGCTACTTATGAAATTTCTTCTTTGCCTTTGGCTATTGAAAAATTGACCCAAACTTCACTAAGAAACGTCATCGGCGAACTTACTTTGGATGAAACTTTATCATCCCGCGATACAATTAACGCAAAACTTAGAGTTATTCTTGACGAAGCCTCTAATAAATGGGGCGTTAAAGTTAACCGCGTTGAACTTCAAGATATTACCCCGCCGCCTGCCATGAGAGAAGCTATGGAAAAACAGAAAAAAGCCGAGCAGGAAAAACGCGCTATGATTTTGGAAGCTGAAGGTCAAAAGAGAGCCCAAATCTTGCAAGCAGAAGGTTTGAAAGAAGCTGCTATCAATAAAGCAGAAGGTGAAAAGAGAGCAAGAATTTTGGATGCTGAAGGTATCGCCGAAGCTAAAATGAGAGTGGCCGAAGGTGAAACAAAAGCAATTAAAATCGTTGCCGATAATGTTAGAGAATATTCTAACCCGGCCAATTATTTAATTTCTATTAAATATATTGAAGCCTTGCAGCAAATGACTATCGGTAAAGATAATAAACTTGTCTTTATGCCTTATGAAGCAAGCGGTATTTTAGGCGCTGTCGGTGCCGTTAAAGAACTTGTGGAGCAAAAAGCAAAACAAGGCAACTAAAATACTTTTTTAAAAAGTGATTAAAAGCCCTATTTATTAAAATAGGGCTTTTAATTTTATATAATTTAAGTCTAAGGAGAGGTGTGTGAGTGGTTGAAACAGCAGGTCTCGAAAACCTGTATACCGCAAGGTATCGAGGGTTCAAATCCCTCCCTCTCCGAAAATTTAAAAGCACCCTTTTGGGTGCTTTTTAAATTTTGGATGAGTGGAAGCGATACCAACTGCTTGGTATCGCGTAGGGATTTGAAGCCCGGAGTGTTATGCGAGTTTTGCCGTAGGCAAAGGCGAGCATCACGAGGGCCGGCCTGGAAGAAAAATCCGTCAGGATTTTTACTGGAATGGCAAATCCCTCCCTCATAAAAATCATTACAAAATAATTTGCTATGTTTTGCTTAATTTGCCAGTTTAATTTTAATAAATATAACCGTATCCTGTTGAATTTGTTTCATTTGGTTCAGATAAGCCAGATTCTTGCAAGCAAACTTTTTCTTGCGGTTTACTTAAATCAAAATTACTATAAAAAGCGGCGCAATATTGCTTCCCCGCATATAAGGATATTTTAGACAAATATCTTGCATAAGATAATAAATTTTTGCCATCAGATTGTATAAAACATTCTGCATAACCATATTTTTCTGAAGGATCATAATATAAAGTGCAACCGCCCCAATCAAATTCCATCTTGCTATAAGTGCTGGTTTTTCTAACTGATATTGCAGGTATGGATATATCTAAATTATCTATATCTGTTGTATAATCGCCATTTGCCAAATAATATAATTCCTGTGCTTCAACCATGCTTCTTGTTAAATCTTTTAT
>JAZKZM010000008.1:0-1387 GCA_045612685.1 Elusimicrobiaceae bacterium | reverse complement strand
CCGCAATATCAAAAAGCAGTTTTAAAAGCTGATTTACATAAAGGTATATCACTAGTGGAAAGCATTTATCAAGCTCAGCAAGCTTATTTTCTTGCGCATGGAAGTTTTGCAACAGATTTAGATGACCTTGATATTTCAGTTCCCAAAGATGAAAATTGCACAAAAACACAAACAACAAAAATATCATATTATAAATGTTCTTTTGGAAGGATTGGTTTATTAGATTCTTTTTCAAATGTCCAATTCCTAAATAAAAGTGAACAAATTGCCTATATGCATTATCTTACAGATTTTAATGGAAGTGATTTAGAAAGAAAAGCCGGCGAAGTTTGGTGTTTTGCCACTAATACAAATAAAAATGCTCAAGATATCTGTAAACAGCTTGGCGGAGAATATAAAGAAGCTAGTAATAATACTTGGCTAAGATATAAAATCAGATAGGACAAATTCAATTTTTATACCACAAAAAACCCCGTCTTAAAATTTAAGACGGGGTTTTTTCTTTCTAATAAATATTTATTTATTTTTGTTCGCTGTTTTCAGTTTGATTAGCAGCTTGCTCTGCCGGAGCTTGCTCAACTTCAGCCGGAGCTGGTGCGGCCTGTTCTTGAACGGGGGCTGCTTCCTCAACGGCAGGGGCAACTTGCGCTTGCGCGGCTTCGGCCTGTTCTGCTGCCATAGCGGCTTTGGCTTGTTCTTCCTGCATTTTTCTTAAGGCTTCTTGGGTATCTTGGCCGTAAGAAACTGCCTGATTAATTTGGCTTGCAATACTTTCCTGAGGATTTGTATTGATAACAGGGGCATTATCAGCCGGCATTGTTTGGGTTGTTTGTAATCTTAAAACAACTTTACGCCATTTGCCTTCCCCTTCGGAAGCGGTGCAAATTTCCTTTCTATCCACTAAATAGCGGTGGATATATCTTCTTCTCTGTGCGGACATCGGGCGGAAGCGATAAGTTTTCTTTGTTCTCATTAACATTTTGACGGCTCTTTCAATTTCGTCATTAACTTTATCTTCAAGTTTGCGCCAATAGTTTTGAGTATCGCAAATAACGGAAATCGGATTATCAAAATAGCGGCTTACCATCAAGGTAATAAGATATTGAATTGCCTCTAAAGTGTGGCCTTCTTTACCGATAATAAGGGCCGGGCTATCGCAATCAAAAGTAATAAGCATACGCTCTTGTTTTTGGTCCCACCAGACATTAACATTTTCAGTCTTTGCGCCGATACCTTCCACAATCTTAATTAAACTTTCTTTTGCAACATTCATCGGCTCTTTAAGATTTTCCGGTATGACGGCATTTTGAATTTCCAAAGAAGGCAATTTTTGCGGCTCGTTTTCTTTAGGTTCTTTGGGTGCTTTTGTTAAGCGGCTAGGTTTGCG
>JAZKZM010000007.1:0-16051 GCA_045612685.1 Elusimicrobiaceae bacterium | reverse complement strand
AACCTCTCCCCTCTTATTTTTAAGAAGGGAGAGGAATGGGCGGGCAATTAAAATTCGGAGAAAATAAAAATGAAATCAAATAAAGCATTTACACTTATTGAATTGTTAGTCGTTGTCTTAATTATCGGTATTTTAGCGGCTATTGCCGTTCCGCAATATCAAGTGGCCGTTATGAAAAGCAGACTTTCCCAAGCATTTATACTTGGTAAGGCCTTGAAAGAAGCAGAACGCGTATATTATTTAGCCAACAATGAATACACAACAAATATAGATGACCTAGATGTAACAGGCACCAAATGCACAGGAAATGCCCCAACATACTATTGTGCTAATAAAACTCGTATAGATTTTCAAATAAATAAAACTGCTGGCCTTTTTTCCATATATACATATATACAGAGTGTTTCAGGAACTTTATTTCTTGAACACCATTTAAATACTTCTATGTGCTTATGTGGCGCTAATTTTGAAATAGGTAAGAAAGCCTGCCAAAGTTTAGGCGGAACTTTTTACGCAGAATCCGGAAATCTTGTTTTCTATCAGCTTCCATAATTACAATTAAATTTTAAGCCAAGCAGAGCAAATTGTTTTGCAAGAAGTTTGGAGATAGTTTTAATTAGTTTTTCTTTCAAATAAAATTAACGTAGAGCAAATTATTTTGCAAAGATTTTTGAGCAAATTTTAATTAGCTTTTTCTAATAGAAAAGGCGTTTCTTTCAAACGAGGTATACCAAGAGGGGCTGGCAAGCCCGAGTATCCGAAGTTTGAAAAAAATTAAAATTTACCAAAAATCCGCCGCAAAGGTTTTGCGAAAAGTTTGCGTTTAGATAAGGCGCGAGGAGCGAAGCATAACTCGAGCGGTCGGCAGCCCCGTATATGTGAGCGACGAACAACGCAATATAAACGCAAAATCTTCGCAAAAATGGTATAATGTTTATAGGTTAAATGTGAGTATAAAGCGAAACAAGTTTGTAAATCAAATGCTTTTACCATTAACCATGATAAGTTGCCGCCATAGGTATCCTCTACCTAAATTTTGGCAACTATCAACTAAGGAGAAAAAATAAATGAGCAATATATCAATGAAAGCCATGCTTGAAGCTGGTGTTCACTTTGGTCACCAAACTTCCAGATGGAACCCTAAAATGAGCCGCTATATCTTTGGTGAAAGAAACGGCGTTCATATCTTAGACTTACAAAAAACCGCAAAGGAATTAAAAAAAGCCTGCGCTTATATTAAAGAAGAAGCAAAAAAAGGTTCTAAATTCTTATTTGTCGGAACAAAAAAACAAGCACAAGAAGCAATCCAAACCGAAGCCGCAAGAGTTAACTGCCCTTGCATCCATGAAAAATGGCTCGGCGGAACTTTAACCAATTTCCAAACCGTTCGCAAATCTGTTGAAAGAATGGCCGAACTTGAAAGATGGGAAAGCGAAGGTGTTTTAAAAGCAATTTCCAAAAAGGAATCTTCCCGCTTAACAAAAGAACTTAACCGCTTACAAAAATTACTCGGCGGTATCAGAGATATGAAAACCCTTCCCGATGTTCTTTTTGTTATTGACCCCGTTGATACACAAGGTGCAGTAAGAGAAGCTAAAATTTTAGGTATCCCCGTTGTTGCCGTTTGCGATACAAACGCCGATCCGGATAATATTGATTATCCTATCCCGGGTAATGATGATGCCGCAAGATCTATTAAACTTTTCTGCGCTGCAGTTGCAGATTCTATCTTAGAAGCAAGAGCAGAAGTGAACCCGCAACCTGCCGAGCAAAAAGTTGAAGAAGAAAAACCGGTTGAAAATCCTATTATGGCAGAAGCTTTAAAAGCAGCCGTTGCAACTGAAGAAGTTAAAGAAGAAGTAAAACAAGAAGCCGAAGTTGCCGTTGCCGAAAAAGTTGACGCAGAAGAAGTGGCAGAAGTTAAAGCAGAAGAGCCCGCAAAAGAAAAGAAAACTGCCGCTAAAAAAACCGCTGCTAAAAAACCTGCTGCTAAAAAAACCGCAACAAAAACTGCTGCTAAAAAAACAACTAAAAAAGCAGAAAAAGCAGAAGAAAAATAATCTAACTTAAAACCTGCGCTCTTTTTAAATAAAGAGCGCGGGCAAAGTGATTTTAGAAGGAGAAATAAATGTCCACTTTAGAATTAATTAAAACTTTAAGAGAAAAAACCGGCGCCGGTCTTGGTGCTTGCAAACAAGCCCTTGCCCAAAGCAATAATGATGTTGAAGCCGCTATCGTTTACTTACGCAAAAAAGGCCTTGCCGATATGGCAAAAAGAGCCGGCAGAGAAACCAAAGAAGGCAGACTTGCCCTTAAAATTTCCGCCGACGGCAAAACTTATGCAATGGCCTATCTTGGTTGCGAAACTGACTTTGTTGCCAAAACACCGGATTTTATCGCACTCGTTGATAATATCGCAGATTATATGCTTCAAAACCCGACTATTGCTGATTATACCGCCGATGAAAATTTAAAGAAACTTATTGAAGAAAAAGCCCCTAAATTCGGGGAAAATGTTTCCTTCACCAAAGCTGTTTGCTGGAATGCAAATAATAATTTAATCGGTTATTATGTCCACAGCGATAATAAAAAAGGCGCTTTAGTTGAGTTAAGCGGTGTTAACGGTAAAGAAGAAGCCGCCAAAGAAATTGCAAGAAATCTTGCTATGCAAGCAGTCGGTATGGTTGCCCAATATCTTAACGAAGCAGCCGTTCCCGCTGAAATCATTGAAAGAGAAAAAGAAATTGCAATGACTCAAGCCAAAAACGAAGGCAAACCCGAAGCCGCAATCGCAAAAATGATTCCCGGCAGAATTAACAAATTCTACAAAGATGTTTGCTTGCTCAATCAACCTTATATGAAAGACAGCAAAGTTTCCGTTCAAGGTTATGTTGACAATGCTTCTAAAGAACTTGGTTGCACAATCAAAGTTGAAAGATTTGTGCGCTTCTAATTCTTTTAGAAAAACATTTTGCCACAAAAAAGCCCTCTTATTTTAAGAGGGCTTTTTTTATTTCCTTTTTTGACTATTCTTCCTACAAATGCGTGTAGCTTTTACTTTGTAAAAGTAATCTTTTTTGCTGCTCTTTAGGCAAAAGTGCTGCCTATTTGTTTATTTTGCAAAGCAAAATACAAAACACATCCCGTAGGACGGAGATTTGAAAGAAACTTGCATTTCAAAAAAAAAAATAAAATGAAATTATCAAAAAAATAGGAGAAATTGTATGAAAAAAGGTTTTACACTTATTGAATTATTAGTCGTCGTTTTAATAATCGGTATTTTAGCCGCAATTGCCGTGCCTTATTATCAAGAATCAGTAGAAAAATCTATTATGCAGGAAGCTATTGTAAATCTTAAAACCATAGCCCAAGCAAATGATGTTTTTTTCTTACAAAACGGCAGATATGCCAATGCTTATGAAATGAATAAACTTGATATTTCTATAGCGGGAACTATGCCGTATACTTCATATAATAACGGTAATAAAAATGCAATTAGAACTACAAATTTTGAATATAGACCTGACGGAGATAATGGATCTCCAAGTAATCCTAGCCCTGATGGATATAAAGCTATAGCCCAAAGAGTTCCTACTAGCCAAAGGTATTATCTATATATAAGAAGAAATAACACGCTCAGTTGTTATTTATTATCTACAAATAACACAACCGCAGCACAAAAGAAACTTTGCAAGCAAATAAAAAATGAGGGGCATTTATAAAATTATTTCAAACACGCGTCTTTAATAATTTCTGATAAAGTCGGGTGGGCAAAAGTCATATTTGCTAAATCATCAAGTGTCATTTGCGCTTTTATGGCTAGCGCAATTATATGTATCATTTCACCTGCCTGCGCACCCACAATTTGTGCGCCCACAATTTTGCCCGAAGATTCTTCAGTTAAAATTTGGCAAAAACCCTCACTTTCGCCCTGGGCTAAGGCGCGGCCGTTTGCAAGGTAAAAACTCTTGTGTGCCTTAAGCGGAATTGTTGCTTTTTCTTTTGTTAGGCCAATGCTGGCAGCCTCCGGCCAAGTATATAAAACTGCCGGTATTAAATCATTATTATAAGAACTTTTGCCGCTTAAAATATGGCTTACTGCCGCACTTGCTTGCGCACTTGCTGCATGGGCAAGCAAACAAAAACCCGTAATATCGCCAACGGCATAAATATTATCTTTAATTTGCATTGTTTGCGCGTTTACTTTAACGCCTTTTTTATCATAAGCAATATTTAAGGCCTCAAGATTTAAAGCAGATAAATCCGCCACTCTGCCAAGGGCAAGCAAAATTTCTTCGGCAGTTATTTTTTCGCCGTTTTCAAGAATTATAGTTTTCTCTTGGCCGTTAACTTCCAAATCTTTTGCGCCGATACCTGTTTTAATTTCAATACCGCGTTTTTCCAGCGCTGTTGTGATGGCGCGGCTAATATCTTGGCCCATAGCAAGTGCAATGGCGGGCAATTTTTCCACCAAAACAACTTTAACGCCAAGAGCATTAAAGAAACAGGCAAACTCACACCCGATAGCACCGCCGCCTAAAATTGTTATTGATTTTGGCAATTTTTCTAAATTAAAAATATTGCTGTTATCTAAAAGTTTATCTTTAAAACTTTCAAAAGCAGGCGGATAAAAGGCTTTTGTTCCGCAAGCAATAATAAGAGCGTCAAAATTAATTTCCTGTTCGCCAACAATTATTGTTTTAGCGTCTTTTATTTTTGCCGTGCCTTTAATTAAATTAATTTTTGCACTTTTGTATAAAAATTCAAGCCCGCGTTTAAGGCGCATAATTACGGCTTGGCGGCGCGCTTGTATTTTGGAAAAATCACAGGAAGTGCTTAAATTTTTTAAATCTTCTTCTTTTGCGCTATATTTGGCAATTTCTTTTAAGGAAGCAAATTCGTGCGCGCTTGATAGCCAAGTTTTAGACGGCACACAACCGCAGTTTAAACAAACACCGCCAAGTTCGCCTTGTTCAATTAAACTTACTTTTGCCCCCATTTTTGCCGCTTTTAAAGCTGCTTCTTGCCCGGCAGGGCCGGCACCTATAATAACAATATTTTTTTCCATTTTAAATAACCACCTGTTTTAAACCTTTAATAAAAGTATATAATATTTGTATGGAACAAAAACCTTCTTTTTTCGGACATAGAGAACGTTTACGCAAAAAATTTATAAACGGCGGAATTGATTCTTTTTTACCGCACGAAGTTTTGGAACTGATTTTAACTTATTCAATACCAAGAAAAGATACCAAAGCCCTTGCTTGGAGTTTGATTAAAAGTTTTGGCTCTTTAAGTGATGTTCTTGATGCAAAAGAGGAAGATTTAAAAAAAGTTAAAGGCATTGGCCCTTCAAGTATAGTTCTGCTTAAATTAATACGCTCCGTAATGCGTAATTATTCTTTGGAAAAAATTAAAGACAGAAAACAAATTAACTCGCCTGTAAATGTGGCTGAGTTTTGCAAATCTTCCCTGCAAGGCCAACAGGAAGAAGCATTTGAAGTTATTTTTCTGACAATAAGAAATACGGTAATTGCGGTTGAAAGGCTTTGCTACGGAAGTTTGGATAAAGCCCAAATATCGCCAAGAAAAATTTTAGAAAAAGCATTTAAATATAATGCCGCCGGATTAATTTTTGTTCATAATCATCCGTCCGGCGAGCCTGACCCATCCGAAGAAGATAGAAACCTTACTGAAACTTTATCCCGTATTATTACCCCTTTGAAAATTATGATATTAGACCATATTATAGTAGGCCGCGGTAAAATATATAGTATGAAAACCGGCACCTGTATACCAACTGAGGAAAATAAATGACTACCCTTTTAAAACAAGTTTTAAAGCACCAAGTTTACCCTGCTATGGGTTGCACCGAACCGGTGGCAACTGCTTTATGCACGGCAAAAGCGGCAAGTTTAGTTAAAGGTAATATTATTAAAGCAACTATTTTTGTTGATAATGCCACTTATAAAAACGGGCTTGCCGTGCGCCTGCCTAATACAAAAAAAGAAAGAGGCAACTTGCTTGCAGCAGCGCTTGGCTTAATTATTAAAAAGCCAGAACTTGAAATGGAAATTTTAAAAGCCGTTAATCCTAAAATACTTGTTAAAGCAAAAGAACTTGTTAAAAATAAAATTGTTGAACTTAAAATAAAAAATAAAAAAAATTTCTATATTGAAGCACAAATTACGACTGATAAAAAAGAAAAGGCAACAGCCATAATCTGCACGCACCACACAAATTTTATTTACCTTTCTTTAAACGGCAAAATTTTGAAGCAGAAAAAAGAACAAAAAAAGCAAACTTGTGCTTTTAATACTTTACTTAAAAAAGCAACTTTAAAAACTTTAATAAAAGAAGCCCAAAACGCCGACAGCGAAGATTTAAAATATATCAAAAAAGGCGTTTTAATGAATTTAAAAATTTCTAAAGAAGGCAGAAAATTAAAAAAAGTCGGCCATTATTTGCAAAGTTTGGTTGATAAAAAAATCTTAAGCAAAAATTTAGTAAATAATACCAAAATACTTTGCGCGTTTGCCGCCGATGCCCGTATGGACGGCGCAGCTTTGCCCGTTATGAGTAGCGGTGAAAGCGGCAATCAGGGTATTGTGGCTATACTTGCCCCTTATAATGTGGGCAAGGCCTTAAAAATAAAAGAAGAAACTATTTTAAGAAGTATTGCTTTATCGCACTTGCTAAATGCTTATGTTAAAACCTGGACGGGCGGACTTGCCCCGATTTGCGGATGTGCAATTGCAGCAGGTGTGGGCGCATCGGCGGCTTTGGTTTACCAGCAAAAAGGCGCTGATACAGCAAAAATTACACTTGCAATAAATAATATTATAAGTGATATCGGCGGTATGCTTTGCGACGGCGCAAAAAGCGGATGTGCTTTAAAAGTGGTAAGCTCTGTTGACAGCGCACTTAGGGCTGCTTTTATGGCAATAAATAATTATGGCATTAGCCAAGTGGAAGGCTTTGTCGGCAAAGACGCGCAGGCAACTATCCAGAATTTAAGCAAAATTTCAAATATCGGTATGATAAATGTTGATAGCACAATTTTAGATATTATGGAACAAAAAACAAAATGCAAATAAGTTTTATTTTAGTTAAACCGAGAAACCCGCAAAATATCGGCGCCGCGGCGCGCGCAATGGGTAATTTTGGTTTTGAAGATTTGCGCCTAGTAAACCCTTGGGACCCGACTTGGCAGGAAGCAAAAAGCGCCGTCGGCGCAAGCCCGATTTTAAAAAAGGCACAAGTGTTTAGCACTATTGAAGACGCCGCAAAAGACGCCCATATTTTAATTGCCACAACCGCTTTAAAAAACAGAAAGCCCTTTCAGCAAATTTTAACTTTAAACAAAATTGATAATTTTTTAAAAGAAAATAAAGATAAAAAAATTGCCATTTTATTCGGTAGCGAAAAAACCGGGTTAAACGCAGAGGATATTGATAAAGCAGACTATATTTTAAATATACCGACAAGCGCAAAAGTGCCTTCTATAAACTTAGCGCAGGCAGTTATTTTATGCTGCTGGGAACTAGCAAAAAATAATTTAAAAACACCGCGCACAAATATCAAAAAAACAGCCACAATTAAGGAAAAAGAAATTGCTTTAAATAATCTCTCTTTACTCTTTGATAAACTTGACCTTCCGCCGATTTTAAACAAAAGAATTTGCACGCAAAAAATACAAAAGATAAGCGCAGCAAAAAATTTTAGTAAAGAAGATATTTTCTTTATCAACACTATTACACAAAAAATAATAAAGAAAATTGATTAAAAACAAAGAAATTAATTTTATTTAATAGAACTAAAACAGGAAATTGAATAGCCTGCATTAAAATCTGTTCCGGACCAATAAGCCGTGTCAGAATTAGTTTCATTTTGACAAGCAGAAACAGCAGCAGAATTACTAGTTTGAGCGCAACAAAATTGTCCTTTATTTCCGTAATCTTCACCAAATTGTATGCCAGCCTGAATATTTTTACATTTTATTTGAACACTAGAAAAACGGCACAAGCCCCAATCATAAATCAAAGAAGTATCGCCTTCTTCTTCAACTTCAAGCGGGATAGGCAAACTGATATCTAACTCTGCCGGATTTATAGTATATTTATTATTATTTAAAAAATAAACTTCCTGCGCGCGAGCAACACTACTAACTAAAATTTTTAAATTGGATAACCTGGATTTTAATACTGATTTTTGATATTGCGGCACGGCAATTGCGGTTAATATACCGATAATTAAAACAACGACTAATAATTCTATTAATGTAAATGCGCGGTTTTTCATAAAGACACCTCTTTTTTTGATTAAAACTTACAAAAGTAGTTTAGCAAAAAAAAAAAAATAAGCAAGACTTTTTGACTCTTCCTCCTACAAAAGCACACTGACTTTTTCTTTGAAAAAGTGTTTTATTTGCTATTCTTTTTGCAAATATGTTCTTTTTTTTGATTGTTTTTTCAGCGAAAAATATTTTAATTTTGCTTTGCAAAAGTGAAAAATGTGATAATATTTTTAAAAAATAGATAAGAAAAATAATATTTTGAGAGTATTTTTTAAGGTGCGCCAGTAAAAAAGCGCACCTTAAAAATAATATAAGACTAGATTTTGGAAGCGTTTAAATATTCTTTTAAGCGTTTATCAATATCAGCTTTACTCACGCTGGCTAGTTTTGAAACGCTGAAACTTTCTATCGCAAAAGATGCCATAACAGACCCCATAGCAAGGGCGCGTTTAATATGCTTTAAATTTTGCCAATTTTTGACTGAAGCAAGATAACCGACAAAACCACCGCCAAAACTATCGCCTGCGCCTGTGGTATCTTTTGGATATTCCACCAAATAAGGCGGAATTTGGCAAAGGCAATCTTTGCTAACTAAAAGTGCGCCGTGCGGCCCAAGTTTTATAACAACAACTTTTGGCCCCATTTTTAAAACTTTTCTTCCGGCTTCAATAAGATTATAAGAGCCGGTAAGTTGGCGTGCTTCGGCCTCGTTTACAAAAAGAATATGGACTTTTTTAAGCAATTTTAAAAGTTCGGGCTTATTATTGTGAATCCACAAATTCATTGTATCGCAAGCAATAAGACGCGGCCCTTTTAATTGCTTTAAAACTTCAAGTTGCAAAGCAGGCGCAATATTTGCAAGAAACACAACTTTTGTATCTTTATCCTGTTCTTTTATTTTGGGGCAGAAATCAGAAAACACATTTAACTTTGTTGATAAAGTTGTAGCATTTTTAAAATCTTTATCGTAAGAAGCACTCCAAGTAAAAGTTTTGCCTTCTTTAATTTCTAAAGAATCCAAATTAATACCGCGCTTTTTAAAAATATCAATGTGCTTTTTTGTGAAGTCCTTACCGACGATAGCAACAAGATTTGTCGGAGCAAAAAAACTGGCCGAAATAGAAGAATAACTGGCCGAGCCGCCCAAAACATTTTTGGCGCTATCTTTATGCGTTTTTATGCTATCAAACGCAATAGAACCTACGATTAAAACGCTATTCTTTGCCATTTTTAATCTTCTTGCTCTGCTGTTTGATAATTAGGCGCAAGCTGGGTAAAAGTTATCTGATGGCTTTGATTAAAACTATGAGAGAAATTATTAGCCAAAGTTTGCGCTTTTAAAAGCATAAATTGTTCTTTTTCTGCGGCTTTATCTTTAAAAATAGTTTTTTGGACAAAATTTTCTTCTTGAGGAGAAGTTTTTGCTGTCAAAAACAAAACTTTTTGAAAAGATGTTTTAAGTTTTTCATCTCTTATGCTTTGCTCAAATTCGTCAGGATTCATACCGAGTCTGTTTCTAATAATCCACAAATAAGTATCTTTATTAAAAGCGCCGGACATATTAAAAATAGGGCTGTTTGTAATAGTATAGGCCACTTCCATATCACTCACACCAAGGCCAAGTTCTTTGGCGGCTTGTTTATAAACTGATCTGGAAATTAAATCTTGCAAAACGACCTGTTTTAATTGTTCTCTGACAAGAGTATCTTGTTCTTCTGTATCTTGGGCTTCAAGAAGTTGATAGGCTTGCTTTAATTCGCGGTCATAATCAATATATTTAATATTGTCTTTGCCGACTTTTGCAATAGGCGCATTAGGGCCGTAGGCCTCATTTAAAGCACCAACACCGACATAACCTAAACTACCCAAAAAACAAGCAATAATAAAAATTAAGATAACATTTTTAAATTTAGAAAAAAATGAAATCATTTCTTTTTCTCCTTTGCTTTAGGTTCTTCTTCTTTGATTTCTTCGTCATCTACAATTTTTTCTTCGTCGTCAAAATTTTCCGTTTCGGGTTTATTTACGACTTTGATGCTGGCATTAACTTCGGCGCCGCCTTCAATTAAGATTTTTTTAGAGCGGACATTTCCGTTAAGTTTAGCCGTGCTTAAAATTTCAACGCTATCGGCACAGATATCACCTTCCAAAGTGCCGATAATTACAACACCTTTTGCGCTGATATTACCTTTCATAAAACCGTTTTTGCTGACAGTTACATATTGGGCATTATCTACATTGCCCTCTAATTTACCGTCAACTCTAACAGAACCTTGTAAATCTAAAGTTCCTTGAAAATAACATTCTTCGCTAATTACGGAAACATAATCACCGTTTTTTGCGTCTTTGCTTAAAAAGCCCATACTTCCTCCGTTTTATTTTTCATTATCAAAATATCCGCGCGGGTTTACCGGGGTGCCGTCTTTCCAAACTTCATAATGCAAGTGAACACCTGTTGAACGCCCTGTTGTGCCCATAGCGGCTATTGTTTGACCGCGGCGCACTCTATCGCCTTTTTTAACTTTTATATCTGCCAAATGCCCATATAAAGTGGAATAACCAAAGCCGTGGTCTATTAACACCGCTTGGCCGTATCCTTGCGCCCAGCCTGTCTGGCGGACTACGCCATCAGCCGTAGCATAAATCTTTGCCCCGGGTTTGCCTGCAAAATCAAGGCCATAATGATAAGAAGCAACATAATTGCCAAAAGGTGATAATCTATAGCCAAAACCGGAAGTTATCCTTGTTTTATCAGTAGGCCTAATTGAAGGCGTGGCATCTTTAATATTTCTTTGGTTTGCATAGAACCATGCAATTTCTTTAAAGGAGGCAAGTCTATCTTGGGCAAGTTCATTTGTTTCCTTTAAATATGAAAGTATTTCCTGTTCGTCAATATCATCCCCTTTGCGGGAAAATATTTCCTTAAAACTAAGGCCTCTTTCTTCTTGCGCTTGTTCTATACCGGCGGGCAAATTAACATGCTTGCCTGCTTGCATACCAAGCATTTTACGCATTTGTAAATCTGTATCCCTAGCCATCTTTAAATATTTGCGGTTTTGGGCAACCTCTTCTGCAATAAGGGCAAATTTTGTTTTTATTATCTTATTATCCGCTTTAGTTATATTATAGTCTATATAGCGCGTTGCAATAAAAATACAATAAATCGTGAAAGCCAACCAAAAAAGTAATAACAATAAAACAAGCCAAGGATATATCTTTATTCTATAGGCCGCACTGGAACGCGGCATAAAAGGAATTTCCATGCGTTCAAACAAAAGTCTTGCCAGCTGGGATTGATTTTTTCTCACAACTTATATTTTATCAAATTTAGCAGTAATATTTAGCCTTATAAGCCAAAACCGCCAAGTCCGCCGGGCATACTGCCCATAGCTTTCTTTGCGGCCGTAGTTTGGCTTTCTTTAATGGCTTTATTTACGGCATCTTTTATTTCCTGAGCGAATTTTTCTTTGGAAAGGGTGCTTAAATCGGTAAGGATATTAATATTTTTTATCTCTTGGGAACCCGTTATCGTAATTTCAAGATTCTTATTAGGGCTGACAACTTTAATTTCAATAGAATCAAGTTCTTTTTTTACTTGGTCCATTTGTTGTTTTAATTTCATAATATTTTTTAAATTTTCAAACATAACAAAACTCCTATATTTCAAAAAGCAAATCTTGGCTTAAATAAGCAAGGACCTTTTTAATTTCTGTATTTTTAAACATTTTTTTAACTGCCTGCTCATACATATTGAGCTGGCTTTCATATTTTAAGGAACAAGATTTTAAGTCCTTACTATCTATTTTATCAGTTTTAAAATCAACAATAAAGATTTGCTCTTGCTTATTTTTAAACAGAGCATCTATAACACCGTTAACCATAGCCCCGTTTTCATACATGCTGAAAGGTATTTCAGAACCTAAAAACTCCATAGCTTTTAATTCTTTTAAAATATTACCTTTTTCAAAATCATTTAAGATATTCTGGCAAGGTGCAAGTAAAGAAGAATCCTCTAAATCTAAAGTTTTCATGGCTAAGGGCAAATCAAAAGAACCTGTTAGAAAATAATTACTTAAAGCCTTGTGAATAAGACTTCCTATATCAAGCGAAGTTTGGATTTTGGTTTTATCCCCTTTTAAATGGGAAGGCGCCAAAACTTCTTCCTTTTTATAACTTTCAAATTCTGTTTTATTTTTATCCCAAGATTTAATAAAATCGCCCCAATCGGCATTTTCTTTTAGCACCATATTATCTTGCTTTTGCAAAATAAAACTTTGCGGGTCTTTATATTCAAAAGAAGTGGTAAAAAATAAATCATTTTCAAGATTTTCAGGACTTGGATAAGAAGCACTATTATTTAAAGATTTGCCAACCGCGCCTATAGCTTTTTGGTTTATAGCACCGATAATAAGTTTTTCTTCCGCTCTGGTTAAAGCAACATAGAGCAGTCTTTCTTTTTCTGCCTTATCGTGCAGGACTTCTTTTTCGCGCAAAATATAATAGTTCAAATTTCTTAAAGATTCCAAACTTACACCGATTTTGCCTTCTAAATCATCCACATATTTATCTTTGGCTTTATAGGTTTTTGAGGCAAAGGAATCAATCAAAATAATAATTTTTGCGCTAAGCCCTTTTGATTTATGAATAGTCATTAAGTTAACAACATCAAAATTTTCTTCCATCAAAGAACTTTGCCCTTCTCTTTTATTTGATTTTATATCAAATTTTTGCGCTTCCGTATATAATAAAAATTGGCCCAAAGCAAAACCTTTTGAAGCCTGTTCAAAAGCAATTCTTACAAATTTGTTTAAATTAGCAAGGACTTGCTCGCTTGAGCAGGCAAGGGTTTCTAAAACAGCAAAATCTGTTTTATAAAAAAGTTCGTTTAACAATTCCTTTAAGGTCAAATGCCCCGCCTTAAAATGAAAATCTTTCAAAAGTTTATAAAGGTTTTTTACTTCTGCGGAAGCCTTAAAATTTTCGGCAAAGATATTTAGGGCTTTTTGCTGCCATAAATCAACAAGTTCTTCATCCTTCATTGCGCAAAGCGGACTTCTTAAAACACCGATAAGGGCAAGTTTATCCTGCGGATCGTAAATCACTTTTAAAACATTTATAATATCAATAATTTCCTGTGATTCGTAAAAATCTCCGTTTGATTCTAAATTATAAGGAATATTAAAACGCTTTAAGGCATCTATATAAATATCTATTTTTGTAGTAGTGGAATCTTTTGCCTTTGGAGAAGAAGAATAAAGAATAGTTATATCTTTATAAGTTAATAATTCGCCGTTAGCAAGTTTTCTCTTGCCGACATTATCCCTTATCCAAGAAGCAACGATATTTGCTTCATTTTTACGCAAATCATCAAGTAATGGTTTTTCCTGACAATTTATCAAAAAAAACTCCACCTTTTCGCTATCAGGTTTTTCCCCTTTCTCAAGGTCAATATATTGCGGTTGGATAAGATTTTGTTTTTTAATAGCACTTTTGCCCCATTTATTAACAAAATCTATTATTTTGCCCTGACTTCTAAAATTTGTAATAAGATAAAGCATTTGGGCATTTTGGCTTTGCATAAAATCTAAAAACTTTTGATATGCGGAAATATTTGCCCCTCTAAAACGATAAATTGACTGCTTAGGATCGCCGACTACAAACAATTTGCCCGGTTCCAAAACCACTTGTTGCCAATCTTTTGTAAAACTATCCTCTTTTTCAGATAAAAACAACATTAATTGCCCTTGCACCATATCGGTATCTTGGAATTCATCCACCATTAAACTTTTATAACGTTTTTTTAATTCTCTGCGGACTTCGGCATTTTCTCTAACTAACTTAAGAGCAAAATACAAAGATTGGTTATAAGATACTAAATTTTGTCTTATCATTTGCTCTTTGACATTTTCGGCAAGGTCTTTAAATAAAATATAGGCCTGATTGATTAAATACAAACTTTTAGGCGTTAGTGTATTAGCTAAATCAATAAAATTTTGAGCAACAATTTGCTCTGTTTCATCTTCCCAACCCTGAACGAAATAACTCTTTTTAAATACCATTTTATCTTGAACAGGTAAAGTTAACAATTCTTCTTTACTTAAAGAGTCAAAATTTCTAATCAAATCACTAAGACGATTAATTGCTTCTTCAAGCAATTTTTCTATAGTTCTTTTTGACTTTTTTTCAGGCAAATTGGCTTTTATTAAATTTTTGATAACAGGAATTTGAGTATTAATAAATGCTTTTATGTCCTGAAGGGAATTTTCAAAAGAGCAAAAGTCAAAATAAGGTTCCTTTAGCATAGCGGCAAAAGATTTTAATTTATCTAAAGAAACTTCTTCAAGTAAATTTTCCCACAAATCGCGGTGCGGACTTTGCAGGGAAAGTTCTTTTTCCAAAAAATTATCCCAATTTTTATTAAAAATATAATCGCCCATAAAGCCGGTGTCAACTTCTATACCGGGGGCAAGTTTGGCCTGCAAAGGATAAGTTTTTAAAATCTGGAAGGCAAAACTATGTATCGTGCTGATTTGTGCCCTTTCTATAAGTTCAAAATTTTCTTCTATCAGTTTTGTAAGTTCTTGCGCCGTTTTGCCAAAAAATGTTTCTAAATATTTCGTGGCGTCTTCTAATAATTTAATTTCGGCTTCACTGGGTTTAGATTTATCCTGATAAGATAAAATTTTAGAAATCACGCCCAAAATCCTCATAACACTTTGTTTGATTTCGGCGGCGGCTTTATCGGTAAAGGTAATAGCCACAATTTCATCAATCTTAATACCTTTGCCTAAAATCAGATAGCAAATTCTGCAAGCAAGAAGTTTGGTTTTGCCTGTTCCGGCGCCGGCTTCCACAATAATATTTTGCTTGTGATTGGAAATAGCATCAAAGCGGACTTGTATATCCGGCGCAACAAAACCCAAATCAGTTTTACAAAACATTTTTAAAACATTAATGATTTCTTTTTGTTCCTGCCTAGTCATCTTTTCTAAACTCCGTTAATTTTTTTGCCTGTGCGCTGAAAAAAGCCCTTTTTTGTGAAGGTCCGTGCTTTTTGCGGCAAATATCGCCGTAATCACAATACTTACAATTTACTTTTTCATCTGTGGGATTTATAATAAATAAACCTTCTTGTATCAATTCTTGTAAATATTTCATAGTCAACCAAAATTTTTCTTTAACACTTAAATATTCTTGATAAGTAATATCAATATGATCACCAATACTTAAGAATCTTGCATCTACACCTAAGTCAACATTAACTACAAAGTATTTATCAGGTATCGTATCAATCATAAATTCAATGGTATTGCCTAAATCTCTAATTTTAGTAACAACTCCTGATGTTTCTTTATCTTCGGTTACTGATACTCCTTTATTAGATAAAAGTTGTTCATAAGCAATTTGTGTATCTCTTAAGGTTTCTTCCATAGATACTACTCTACCATCACTAGCATTCATTAAAACAATACGTTGATCTTGAACTTCATTTTTTAATACTAAGAAATAAGTTGGTACGTTATGATAATTGATTAAAATTGGCCAAGTAGCAGTTAAGCTTTGAGCTTTAACTCTTTCATCATTTTCGGCTATTTCTCTTGCACGCATTTCGGTGATTCCACCAATGTTATATCTTGTAGCAACCCTTGTTTTTAAATTAATAGCTAAGAAACCAATTGATGTTTGGTCAGCTTCATTAGGAGAAGTAATACAAGAAACGTAGTAAGTTTCACCATTTTTAATAAAATAGTTATA
>JAZKZM010000006.1:0-6502 GCA_045612685.1 Elusimicrobiaceae bacterium | reverse complement strand
ATTAATTTAGCCAAGAAATAATAAGGCCTGTATATCTTGCGGGTTTTGCTCTGTAATTTCTTCAAGCAAATTGCTTGCGGTTCGGTATTCGTGCAATTCATAACAGGCCTTAGCCTGTAAAAATTTAGTATCGGTTTTTTTAACTTTTTGTAAATCGTTTAAGGCAAGTTTATATTTATTTGTTTCCATATAACATAAAGCGCGTTTTAAATAAAAGTCTTCATAATCTTTTTTTAAACTTATTGCTTTTGTTAAATCTTCCATAGCGGGCGAGTAATTGCCCTGTTCCATATAAGTTAAGGCGCGGGCATAGTATTTAAAAGGATCTTTGGGGCTAAAGTTAATTGCTTTTGTATAATCTTCAATGGCTTTTTTATAGCGTTTTTGCTTTTTATAAATATCTGCTCTTTGGTGATAAGCCAAACCCCAGCGCGGCGATTTTTCTATGGCTTGAGTATAAAGGTCAATTTTTTTATTTAAAGACGATTCTTTTACCGCTTGGTCATAGAGATATCTTGCGCTTTGTGCAAAAAGCGTGGGCGTAAGAAAAATTAAAAATAAGAATAAATATTTTTTCATTTTATCCGAAATATAATACAAAAAGTGCCTGTAAAAGCAAAATGCCTATACCTAAAAATATTCCAAGCCATAAAACAATTTTAGTAAATAAAGTTAAGTTTAAAACTATTGCCACAAGCAAACTTGTCCTTGCTGAAATTAAGGCAAAAGCATCTGCTTTATTTTTGATAATGCCGACGCTTCTGACTATAAAATGCCTTGCAAAAAACAAGACGGAACTGATTATCCCGATTGCTACAAAACCAAGTGCGGTTTTTTGTGCATATTTTTTAATTTTATAATTAAAATCAGCGAATGTCTGGCGGATTATATTTGAAAGTTCTTTCTTGGAAAACATTTCAAAAGAAAGACTGTTGATTCTGTTTTCAATAGAACCTTTTAAACTATTTACGGCTTGGCGCAAAAGCATACCGAAATGTTGGGAAAATACTTTTAAACTTGCAACCATTCCCATAAAAAGCCCGTAAAAAAGGCCCAGCACCAAAAAGAAACCAAAGTTGATAATACCGAAGACAATTTTAAACCAAAGCGGCGTCGGCGCGCAAAAGACAACGGCATCAAATACGCCGTAAGCACCTATTAAAAATAAAATTGTGGGTATTATCATCCACGGAATCATAATCTTTGCACTTTTTGAGAGTATATTTGTAAAATCTTTTGCTACTTTTTCTTCTTTAGTTTGTGTTTTTTTGTAAAAATGTTTCTTGCGGAAAAATCTTTTTACAGCAGAAGATTTTTTTTGCTCCTGCACGGGTGCAAGGGCTTTCTTTTCTTCTGTTTTAACTTTTTTTGTTTTATTGTTTTCTTCTTTCATAAAAAACCTCTGGTTTAAAAATTATTCTTTTTGCTGGGCAAAATCCAAGACAATGGCAAGAGTTAATTTTAATTGCTGATAAAAATTTTCTAAAGCAATATTTTCATTACTTTGATGCGGGCCGCCTTCACTTGTAATCAGCGGGCCGATACCATAAGTTTTTATGCCGTGGCGTCTTAAAACTTCGCTTTCGCTTGAAGCCGGGCTCATTGCCTGAAGGGTAATTGCTTCTGGCAAAACTTTTTCTATAGATGCTTTTATTGATTTTAAAAAATCATCTTCCTGTGCTTGTGGCTGAGGGAAGGGTAGCTCCGGCTTTTCAATAACGGAAAGGATAATATTTTCATCATCTTTAAAAAGATTGTTTAAATCTTCAAAAAAATTATCGGGCGAAGTCCAGGGTAAAAGGCGACAATTTAAAACGGCACTTGCTTTACTTTCAACGGAGTTTGCTTCACTTCCGGCAGTTAAAACACTTGGCGTAATAGTGTTTACAAGTTGGGTTTTCAAAAAGTCATCTTCCATAATAATTTGCGCGGCTTGGGCGGAAAGTTTTTTATCTTGCCCAAGAAGCATATCAATAGTTGTTTTGGCATCATCATCCTGCAAGGGATAAATTTGCTTAAAAAAGTTTTTGGTCCACTCATTAATTTGAGGTTCTTGTTTGTGGTTTTCTATAGTTTGAAGGGCTTGGGATAATTTGTAAATAGCATTTTCTCCGTTAGAAGCGCTTGCACTGTGGCCTTCTTCGCCAAGCGCGCTGATTAAAATATCCATATACATTTTTGAGGCACTTTCAATAAAAAATAAATCTTTGCCGGCTTCGCCTTTTATTAGGCCACCGCCTTCATTTAAGGCATAAGCGGCTTTTAGTTTGTTTGGGTATTTATCAAAAAGAAACTTTAAGCCCTTTTCTCCGGTGGATTCTTCATCGGCGGTAAAAAGGAAAATAATATCCCTGTTTAAAGCAATATTATTTTGTTTAAGCCAAGTTAAAATAGTTAAATTAATTGCGGCATAGTTTTTGGCATCCGTTGCGCCAAGGCCGTAAACCTTGTCATCTTTTATTAAAGCCTGTGTGGGCGGTGTTTGCCAATTATCTGCAATAGCGGCGGGATCTAAATGGGAAATTAAAATAAGCGGTTCTTTGGGGTTTGGCGTTTGGGCTTTTAATGTGGCAATTAAATTTGCTCTTGGCTTTTCCATACGGTAAATTTGCCAATCTATATTATTGCTTATTAGATTTTTATAAATATAACGCTGCGCTAAAATTTCATTTGGATTTGGTTGGGCGGTATCAATATTGATAAGATTTACAAGGTGATTTAAGGCCATTTTATTTAAGGCATCATAACTAATGCCCTGCTCTAAAGCAAAAACAGCAGAATTAAAAATAAAGAAAATTAAAATAAAAAATAACTTTTTCATTTTATGTTAATAGTCAGCTTATCGCCTTGTTTTAAATTATGTTTAGCGGCAAATCCGCTGTTTACCTCTAATACATATTTGCCAAAGCCGGCAGCCATAGCGATTTCTTCTTCCGGCGCACCGATATAAGAGTGCGGCACATTTTCGGCAATATCTTTTATTAGGCCGGTGCTGTCAATAAATATCATATCTAAATCTATAAGAGTGTTCTTCATCCAAAAAAAGCGGATATCTTCTTTTGGAAAAATAAAGAGCATACCTTCGTTTTGACCTAGATTTTCCCTAAACATTAAGCCGCGTTCGGTTTCTTCTTGGGTTTTGGCAAGTTCTATCTTTAATGCCGTGCCATCAGGTAATATAACTTTACTTTTACCGCAGCCAAGCACAAAAAATATACAAACAAAAAGTAATAATAAAACTTTATACATACTTATAGTTTACTAAAAAAACACAAAAGGGGCTTGATTTTTCTTAATAAATTAATAAAATATAAGTATCGGAGGTTTTTGACTATGAAAATTAATAGGTGTTATTTTTTATCTTTTTTATTCTTATTTGCTTTATCAGTTTGTGCCTATGCGCAAAGTGTTAGGTATGTTGCGTATTTCCCGGTGCCTTATGTTTCCCATCAGGTAATTAATGTTGATACAGCATATTTTGCCGGTAAAGACGGCGCTTCTGTAGATATTACAGGAAATCTTACAGCAACAAATTTAGATGCACAAAAAGATTTAGTATTACAAAGCACTTCATCTACTGCGGGCACAGTCAGTTTGCTTAGTGTTGGTGAAAATTCTGATACTAAAGGTAATTTCGTTGTAAATAAAACTTCCGGCCAATTAACCCTTACTAATGTTCCTACCCCGGCAATTACCGGTGGTGTAAATGCAAATGAAATAAAAGCTGATGAAACTTTAAAAGTTAATACAGTTAAATGGGTTAAAGATAATAACACAAACTATAATGGCCTTGTTAAAAGCAATATGAGTTATTTAAGTTCCGTAAACTCGGTGGCAACCGGTTTCCCGATAGAAACTAAAAAATTGTGTTGGAAACCTTTAAGATTAAAAGGCAGTTATGAATATCAGTATTATTTAATTGCAATAAATGGGACAGATTGCGATACTTATACCGGTATTTAATCCGAATTTGCAAATAAATAAAAAACCTGTCTTTTATAAGACAGGTTTTTTTGTGCGTATATCTTGAATATCAATATCGGTATAATAATGTTTCAATATCTCTTTATAATCTTGGCCTAAATCAGCCCTGCCGCCGCTGCCTGTTTGGCAAAGACCGACGCCGTGCCCCCAACCGCCGCCATAGAAAATGAAAGATTTTATTTCACCTTTTTCATAATTCGGCTGGACAATAAAATAAGTGCTTCTAAGCATACCTGTAGCAAGATATTTTTTTATTTCGTGTTCTTTAGTCAATATTAAAGTGCCTTTTTTGCCGATAATTTTGACCCCGTGCACATAGCCGGAGCGCCCCCTTTTTAAAGGAATAATTGCCGTTATTTGTCCAATATCTTTTTTTTGTTTAATTACTTCGCGTAGTTGTTTTTCTTCAAGAACTCTGGTCCATCTAAAAGTGGCAGGGCTTATATTTTTGAAATATCTGCTGTAAGCCGGGCGGCTGTGTTCCAAAAGTTCTTTAAAGTGATAGGGCTGTAAATTGTCTTCGTTTAAATCTTGATAATCGGAAACGGGTTTTAAATATTCATGGCTAGCCCAACCGGCTTCGCTGCTGCTTTGGGTGTATCCGCCGCAATTAGAAGAAAAAACCGCTTCAATAGGTTTATCTTTATAAGTTAAAATTTGCCCGCAAGTGGCATCGGTTGCGCTGGTGGTTTTTTCCTGCTCGGTTCTGACACCGCCGTAAACTTGGCAGTTTTGTGTATCGCAAATATCATAGCCCCATTTTTTGTGTTTTCCTAAACCTTTAACGGCATAGGTCCTAGCAATAACTGCTTGCGTTTTTAAGGCTTCAAGAGGGAAAGTGCTTGGCATTTCCGAAGCGACAACGCCGTAAACATATTCTTCAATATTAACTATGTTTACAGGCACAATGCCGCCCAGTTTTTTATTAAAAATAAATTCTATTTCTCCGCGATATTCATTATCTTGGCGGTTTATCCAAGTGGTGCCGTGGCCTATTAATAAATCTTTTATTATAATAGTGTGGCCTTCAACTTCGTCTGATTGCGGAATAATTTTGACTGAAACGGGAATATAAGTTTTTTTGTTTTCCGGTGAAATAAGATACATTTTATTTTTTTCAATAAGCATTTGCCACCAGGTTTTTGCTTTGCCTTTTAGCAGCACTTTGCCGTTTTGATTAACGGCTTTAAAATCGTGCGAGGGGGAAAATTTAACTTCTTTTAAACCTATGGGCGCGCCGTTTATTTTAGCACCAAGGCCAACTCTTATATTCGGCAAAGGGCCTTCAAAAGAAAGGGGTTTTTGCACATTGGTATAATGAATATCCGTTTCTTTATTTTCTGCAGGAAACTCTTTTTGTTCGGATTTCTTTAAATAAGGGCGAGTGTTTTCTATCATTTGGTTTATATATTTGTCATTTGGTTCTACGGCGCGGATACTTAAATAATTTCTGTATGCTTGTTTATAATTTTTTAATTTAAAAAGGACATCGGCATATTTCCTTTTGGCTTCAATAAATTGATTGTCATAATCCAAAACTTTTTTATAGGCTTCGGCGGCTTTTTTATAGTTTTTTTGATTATAATAAATTTCGCCAAGTAAGAAATTGGCAAGAGAGGTATGGTTTTGCGACTTGGCAGCGAGTTGAAGATTTTTAATTGCAAGTTTTGGCATATTAAGCCCTATTTGGGCGCGTGCTAAATTGATATAGTAAAAATCAGTCTTGTTTTTTTGACTTGCAAGGCGCGAAAAAATATTTTCCGCATTAACATAATAGCCAGCATTTAAATATGCTTGGCCTACAAATTCAAGGATAGTTTGGTCTTGCGGAAAATTCTTTAAGGCAGCAGCAGCGGTATCAATGGCAAGTTTATTTTGCCCCAGTTCAAGCGCAATATAGATAGTATTTAAAAAAGCCTCTCGGTCTTTTTCTGTTTTTGAAATTTCTATAAATTGATTAAGGGCTTCTTGCTGCTTGCCTTCAAAATATAAATTTGACGCTTCCTGTAAATTATTTGCCTTTACAAAAAGTGCCAAAAATATAAAAACTAAACAAAATAAAAGTGATTTTATTCTTTGCATTTACTATAATTATACTATTATGAGAGAAATTCCAAAATGGTTAAAAGATTTGGCAGCACAAAAAAAAGCTGCTTTTCATACTCAAAAAGCCCAAATTTTAAGACAAACTTTGGACGATAATTTTTACACGGTTTGTAAAGAAGCAAAATGCCCAAACCGCGGAGAGTGCTTTTGTAGCGGAGAAGCAACAATAATGATACTCGGTTCAATTTGCACACGCTCTTGCCGGTTTTGTTCCGTGCCAAAACATATAAAACCAAAAGCGCCCGATGCCCAAGAACCGCAAAAAATAGCAGATTTCGTTAAACAAAGAAATTTGAAATATTTAGTTTTGACAATGCCTACCCGTGATGATTTACCCGATGGCGGGGCTGCCCATATTGCATCAGTTTTAAAAGCGGTAAAAACGCAAAACCCGGAAAGTCGGAGGCCAAGC
>JAZKZM010000005.1:0-3417 GCA_045612685.1 Elusimicrobiaceae bacterium | reverse complement strand
CTGCCCACTTGAATAATATTTGCCTTTGTTTTTGCCAAATTTTTTACTTCTATAATCTCACAATTTTTAAAGTAAGGTTTTATTTCTCTACCAGGGCAAGATTTATTAAACTCCACAAGGCAAACTTTTTTAAAATAAGGTTTTAAAAGTTTAATACAAGTTTTAAAATCTTTTTCTCTGTTTACGCCGTAAACTAAAATATTTTCTTTATTAAAATAGGGACTTTGTAAGTAAGTATTTAAAAACTCTTTAATGGCGGCAGGGTTATGCGCGCCGTCTTGAATAAGATAATTTTTGCCGATTTTTCTAACTTCAAAACGCGCTTTAAAATCTTTTAAACTCAGATTTTTTATTTCTTTATTAAAACCTAAAATACTTGCCGCACATAAAGCCAAAGCGGCGTTTTGCGCCGCACTTTTGCCAAGCAAATTTAAAATATATTTTTTATTTTGATAAATAAACTCCGTTGTATTTTTATTAAAATTAAATTTAATATTTTGACAAGCGGGCATTATCAAAGGCGCATTTTTTTTAATACAGGTATCTTCAATAATTTTTAATATTTTAGGCGAAACTCGGCCTAAAATACAAGGTTTTCCCCCTTTAATAATACCTGCTTTTTGCGCGGCAATTTCTTCAAGAGTATTACCTAAAAGCATTTCGTGGTCTTTTGCAACGGAAGTGATTATACTTAAATCAGCATTAATAATATTTGTGCTATCTTTAAGCCCGCCGATACCGCACTCAAAAACGGCAAAATCTACTTTTTTTTGTTTAAAATAAACTAGAGCAGTTAAAGTTAAAAGTTCAAAAAATTTTAAAGGTTTTTCCTCGGCAGAAAGCACTTTTTTAAGGCAAGAGCAAAAATCTTCTTTAGAAATTTTTACTCCGTTTACAGAGATTCTTTCCCTAATATCAAATATATGCGGGGATATAAAAAGCCCAACTTTAAGAGCGTTTTGTTTTGCGATTTCGGCAAGTAAAAAAGCCGTTGTTCCTTTGCCGTTTGTGCCGGCAATTAAAGCGGTTTTATAAGAAACAGGCAAAACGCCAAGTTTTTTTGCCGTATCTCTTAAAAGCGGCAAAGAACCTTTTTTACCGCCGGAGTTTCTTTCATTTAAAAGTGCGGTAAGTTCTTTAAAAGTCATATTATTCAAAAGGTGCGGGGTTAACTCTTTTAATTTTTGCGCCAAGAGCGGTTAATTTTTCTTCAATTCTTTCATAGCCGCGGTCAATGTGATAAACCCTTTGCACTTCGCTTGTGCCTTTGGCGCAGAGTGCCGCAATAACAAGGGCAGCACCGCCTCTTAAATCAGAGGACATTACAATTGCCGGTGTAAAGTTTTTAACACCAAAAATATGCGCGCAGTTATGCTCTAAAGTAATATTTGCGCCCATTCTTATAAGTTCGGCTGCGTGCATAAAGCGGTTTTCAAAAATATCTTCGCTCACATCACTTTTGCCGTTGGCAAGACACATCAAAGCCATCCAAGGCGCCTGTAAATCCGTGGCAAAACCGGGAAAAGGCGCAGTTTTTATATTAACGGGTTTAATCTTTTTTGTTTTTTTGGAAATTT
The DNA here is from genome assembly GCA_045612685.1 of Elusimicrobiaceae bacterium. Classification (GTDB taxonomy): domain Bacteria; phylum Elusimicrobiota; class Elusimicrobia; order Elusimicrobiales; family Elusimicrobiaceae; genus Proelusimicrobium. The sequence goes on along the minus strand of JAZKZM010000005.1, from coordinate 1,840 downwards.
TAATTTCGCTCTCAGTAGTTTCAATTTTAAAACCGGCCTCGCTAAGATATTCAAGCAAAATTTCATTATGGCTTGGCACGCACTCTTTAATTGTTATAGAACTGCCTGTTGCAGCAGCCGCCAAAAGATAAGTGCCGGTTTCAATTCTATCGGCAACGATAGTGTGATTCATTGCACCTAGTTTTGTTTGACCTTCTATTACAATGCGGCCTCTATTATCCAAAATGATATTTGCGCCCATAGAATTTAAAGCAGTTATCAAATCAAAAACTTCGGGCTCTCTGGCGGCGTTTTCAATAATAGTTTTACCGGGGATTAAAGAAGCGCACATCATTAAATTTTGCGTTGCGCCAACACTTGGAAAACTTAAAATAATTTTAGCCGGACTCAACTTGCGCGCTTTAATAATTATATTACCCTTATCCATAGTAATTTTTGCGCCGAATTTTTCAAAACCTTTCAAGTGAATATCAACCGGCCTAAGACCTATAGCACAACCGCCCGGCAGCGGCACTTCTGTTTTTTTAAATCCAGCAAGCAGCGGCCCTGCCACCCAAAAACTTGCGCGCATTTTTTTAACTAAATCATAGGAAACGGAAGTTTTCAATTTTCTTTTTGCTTTAATAATTAAAGTGCCGTTATCGTTGGAAACTTCTTTACCGAGTTCTTCAAGTATTTGTATAGTTGTGCGGATATCTCTTAATCTAGGCACGCGGTTAATTACACAATCTTCGTCGGTCAAAAGGGTTGCCATCAAAATAGGTAAAGCAGCATTTTTAGAGCCGCTTATTTCAACACTGCCTTTTAATTTTCTTCCGCCTTTAATAATAAATTTATCCATAAATAAAATCTCCTTTTTTATTTTTTGCGCACAAAAATAAATCTTTCAATGCCGGCAAAATCTTTAATAACTTTGGGATTTTGCCAAATATCTTCTCTAAAAAATTTTACCACTTTTGGCGCCTGTTCGCACCCAATTTCTAAAGCCAAGAGTCCGTTTTTATTAAGATGCTTCGGTGCTTCGTCGGCAATTCTTCTGATAATATCAAGGCCGTCTTTGCCGCCGTCTAGGGCAAGGTGCGGCTCACAGCGGACTTCTGGCGTAAGCGTTTTAATAATATCACTTTCTATATAAGGCGGGTTAGAAATAATAAAGTCAAAATTTCCTTTAATATTTTCAAATAAATCGCTTTTAATAAAATTTATTTTTTTATCAGTCCGTAAATTTTTAGCATTTGCTAAGGCTGTTTCAAGCGCGGCAGAAGAAATATCTATTGCCGTAATTTGCGCTTTTTCACATAAAAAAGCCAAACTTATAGCAATACAGCCAGAGCCGGTGCAAAGGTCTAAAATACTGCTTGGCAAATTGTTTTTGAATTGTTTTAAACTTTCGTTTATAAGTTCTTCGGTTTCAGGGCGCGGAATTAAAACATTAGGGTTTACTTTAAAAACTCTGCCCATAAACTCGGCTTGGCCTATAATATGGGCAAGAGGTCTGCCTTTAATTTTTTCTTCTAAAATTTCTCTAAAAAGTTTTTCTTGCTTTTCTGATACAGAATTTTGGCTAAACGCGCGCGCGTAAGTTCTTGTTTTATTTAAAACAAAAGCAGCAATAAGTTCACTATGAGTTTGCGGCTCATCAATTTTGGCAGCACTTAATTTTTTTGCACCTTCTTCAATAAGCGCAGCAATAGTCGTCATAAAGAAAGATGTTTAAGTTTTTCTTCCACTCTAAGTTTGCGTAAATGTTCCAAAATTTCGTCAATTTGGCCTTCCATAATTTCGGCAATATTGTGGAAGTTTTCATTTAAGCGGTGGTCGGTAACACGGCTTTGCGGGA
>JAZKZM010000004.1:0-3596 GCA_045612685.1 Elusimicrobiaceae bacterium | reverse complement strand
ATAATTATATTTTAACATATTTAGGAGAACACAGGTTCTAAAGCAAACTCTTTTAGGTCTTCCTGTATTTGGGCCGAAGTGGTAAGTTCAAGTTGTTTAATTGTGTGTAAAGGATAAGATAAATAGCGGTTTAAAAACCTTTGGCAAACATAGCGCATTTTGTTTAAATCCAAAACGGCAATATCATTTAAGAAGGCAAGATTATCAAAAGGCAAAGTGTGAAGATTATGCCAAAGTTCTTCATTTATTTCTAAAACGGGTTTATCTTTTAAACCAAAACCGCTTTCCTGCATTAAACGCAATAAAAATGCCGGCGCAATAACTTGGTTTACGGGGTAATTTTCCAAAGTTTTTAGGGCGGACTGCAAAAGTTCAAATTTATCAGGGTTAGGGTTTGCCAGCGGTGTTAAGCGGTAAAATAATTCACAGAAATAAGAAGCCATTTCCATCTTTTTTATATCTTGGCGGATATTGGGATGTATGCTTTTAAGTTTTCCGCCGGTAATACAGCCGATAGTGGCGTTTCTTCTTATATATATGCGCGCGCTGGAAAAAGCAAAAGGCTCGCTGATGGCTTTTAACTTAGAATCACTCCTGTTTACGCCCGGCAGGCGCAAAGCCATACGCCCGTGATTTTGACTGTAAACACAAATCATTCTATCGCGTTCTCTGAAGTTCTGGCGCAGCAAAACTATAATATCATCTGTAAATTCCATTAAAAATATAATACAATATTTAAAGAGCGAAAATAAAATAATTTTTTAAAATTTTGCTCAAATTCTAAAAATATAATATAATATATATACTATGTTACCTACATACAGACCAAATAAAAAGAAAAGAGCTAAAACCATTGGTTTTAGAGCTAAAATGTCCACCACGGGTGGCAGAAAAGTTCTTAGCGCAAGAAGAGCAAAAGGGCGCAAGGAACTTATTCGCAAATAAAAGCACTTTTTAGTGCCGGAAGAATTGTGAAGAAATCGGGCCTTGCCAAAAACGATAGGATTTATCTTAACAATGACTTTAAAAATATTTTAGAGCATGGTGTTAAGGTTTACGGAAAAGGTATCGTTTTGTGGTATAGGCTCTATCCGCAAGGGGGGGAGGAAGGTGTTGTTAAAACCCGCCCTTCCCAACAAGCGCGGATTGCTGTAATAGTTTCAAAAAGATTAGGAAATGCGGTGCAGCGCAACCGCTGCAAACGGCTTTTGAAAGAGGCCTTTCGCATTAACAGACATTTATTAAAAGATAGCGCCGATTGTATTTTTTGTCCAAAGGACATTGAGGTTTTTAAAGATTATTCAATGGCGAGCGCGGCTTTTTTAAGTTTAGTTAAAAAAGCTAAGATTTTAAAGGAAAGCAAGGACCTGTAGTTTTATTTCCCTTTACCTTCTTTCCTTAAAAGATTTTATAATGAAGAAATTGTTTCTTTTTTGTTTGAGGACGGCTATAAAAGTGATTCGTCCTTTACTAGGGCCTAGGGGTGTGTGCCGTTTTTACCCGACATGTTCGGCTTATGCTTTGGAAGCAATTGAAAAATATGGTATTTTTAAAGGGTCTTATCTGGCTTTAAAGCGTTTGGCTAAATGCCATCCGTTTCACGAAGGCGGATATGATCCCGTGCCGTAGTTCTGTTATGCAAAAGGCCTCTAAAGTCTTTCCGTATTAGAGGTTTTTATGGACAATAAAAATAATGATTTTCTTAAAGTCTTAATTTGGACTTTGGTAATTTATATTGGTTTTACCTTGCTTTTCCCCGCTAAAAAAGCACCTACAACACAAAATCAAAACCCGCAAGCACAAGAACAACTTGATAATAATACCCAAAAATTAAATATTCAGGAAGCTATTGTAAAAGAGGCCTCCCCAAATACACAGGAAATTAAAGAAAGTGATGTAAAAGATTATGCCCTTGATTTAGAAGATGCCGAAGTTATCTTTACAACAAAAGGCGCAGCAATAAAGAGTTATATTTATAAGGATATTATTGAGCCTGTTGATTTGACACCTTATAAAGGACCGGGCTATTTTGCCACTTTGCCAAATGTAAATTTTGAACTTGTTTCAAAAGATAAAAATGCAATTTCCTTTAAAGCGGAACTTGCAAAAGATTTTGAAGTTTATAAAACTTATACTTTTGGGGAAGTCGGCTCTTTAAATAATCTTTCCTTAAAATTAGTAAATAAAACGGGTAAAGCCTTAGATATTTCTAATTTAGATATTAATTTTGGCCCCGGTTTAAATACCGTTAAAAGCGAAAGAGGCGATAATCCTTCCTTGTGGCGCGCTTTCTGCACTGTTAAGCCGGAAAACAGAAAACCGATTTTAGAAAAACTTAACTCCAAAATGATGAATAATACCGGCAAGTTAGAAAAGACTTGTGCAGATTGGTATTGGAGCGGTATTGATAACCGTTATTTCTTGGTGGCCTTTATTCCACAAAACTTCAAAGGCACCGCAACAGATTTGCATTACTCAAGTAAATTTGTATATCAAAAAGATTCCTTTTTTGGCCTTTTTGGCAAAAAAGATATTGACGGACCCCAGCTTGATATAAGCCTTAAAGGGCTTGTTGAGGCCGGTAAAGAAGTTGTTTATGATTCTGCTTTTTATATCGGTCCTAAAGATGTTAAAGTGCTAAAGGCCTTGCCTTATGATTTGAGCCGCTCGGTTGAAATCGGCTTCTTTAATCAGTTCGGTCAATATGCACTTGATTTGCTTGAGTGGCTTTATGGTATAACCCATAATTATGGTTGGGCTATTGTTTTAATGACTTTCCTTGTTCAACTTATTTTGTTGCCTCTTACTTATAAACAATTAAAAGCCTCAGCCGTTATGCAAAAAATACAACCGGAAATGAAGCGTATTCAAGATAAATACGGCAAAACTGACCCAATGGCAGCACAACGCGAAATGATGGCCCTATATAAAAAATACGGCGCCAATCCTTTAAGCGGGTGCTTGCCTTTGTTAATTCAGTTGCCGATTTTCCTTGCTTTGTTTAATGCGCTTAGAACCTCTTGGTGTTTACACGGGGCGCCGTTTATTTTGTGGATTAAAGATTTATCCGCAAAGGACCCTTATTATGTTTTACCCATCGCTATGGGTGTGATGATGTTTATTCAACAAAAAATGACTATGCCTGATATGGGCAAAGATAACCCCAATGCCGCAATGTTTAAGTGGATGCCGATTTTTATGACGCTTCTGTTCTTAAACTTCCCCTCGGGGTTGACTTTATACTGGTTTGTTAGCAATTGTATAAGTCTTTGTATAAATGTAGTTTTAAAGAGAAAATTGGCAAAAGCCGCTTAGGAGATTTATTATGGCAAGAAGAGAAATTACCGCAGAAGGAAAAGATGTAGGAGAAGCAATTACTAAAGGTTTACACGAACTCGGCAGAAGACGCGACCAAGTGGAAGTATCCGTAGTTCAAGAAGAAAAACCCGGTTTTTTGGGTATCGGTTCAAAACCGGCTATTGTTAAAATAATAGAAAAAAAGTGGGATTCAGAAAATTCTACCCCAATGAAAATCCGCCCTTTAAATAAAAAATTTAAAGCCGGTAAAGGTAAAAAGAAAGTTATTCGCAAACCTA
>JAZKZM010000003.1:0-1829 GCA_045612685.1 Elusimicrobiaceae bacterium | reverse complement strand
TGGCGCCTTTAGATAAAACATAAGCATCTTTTTGAACATAAGCTAAAGGAATATCGGCTGTTCTGATATGCGCTCTTTTAAGTTGTGTGCCTTCCGGCAAATCAAAACCGGAAACCGCAACTGTTTCAATTTTTTGAGATTTGGCTAAATTGCTTTGTGCCAAGTTCAAAACAAAGAAATATATCAAAGCTGCCATAACAGCGATGACTAAAGGAAAAAGACTTCTTCTGTTCATATTTAAAAACTCCTCTCTTTTTAAAACTTCTTATAATAAAAACAAATCTAATTTATCAGTGGTCTTTCCACCGGCATCCTAACAGATGCTCTTATTCTTTTTACCCCGTATTTTTTTGGCGGATCGGCAAAAATATAACTTGTTAAAGGAAAAACTAAATCCACTCTATACACCAAAGTTACAACGAGGTCTTCATTTACATGACCGCTAACTTGCGGGTCGCGGCCGGTTTGTTGCAATACAGATGAAATCTGCATTTTAGAGGCTTTTTGCGGCCCAACCGCTTGAACCAGGGCCTCTTTCATTTTTGTGGCTATTCTGGTTGAATCCGTTGCGCCGCTTGGCTTGCGAACACCAACCATAGAGCCGACTCTAGCAAGTTCATAAGAAATATGATGGGCAAGAATTGTATGATAGGCTATAGTTCCCATTTCCAAAATAACAAATATTATCATCATAAAAACGGGAAGAATTAAAATTAACTCAACAACCGTTTGCCCACCATTTTTCTTAATCATAAAACTTGCTTAAATTTGCCCAGCTTGACCGAGAATCTTTTCTTTAATATTATCAAAGAGTTCCGGCATAAAAGTTTTAATTGCAACGCCGACGATACCGACGACAACAACAATAATACCTAACATAAACAAATATTCAACCAAACTTTGGCCTTTTTTATTGTTTATGGTTCTTACGGCTTTATCAAAAGCCAAGTGCATTTTTGCAATCATTCTCATACTTTATATCCTCCAAATTACTTAATTTTTACCTTCATACACAGCGAGTATAATTTTTGCTCCCTGTTCAAATTGTTTTGGCACTATCCAACTATAACTTTTGTAAAAGATTGCAAACGCGGCAAATAAAGCAAGTGCTGTTATAATATATTCCATAGCCGCCTGACCTTTATTATTTAATTTCATTTTGCACACCTTTTACAACTTTACTGCTTTTTTACTACTAAAACTGCAATCTTACCGCTAATTGATGCGCTGTGCCTAAAGCGCCAAAAGGCATCATAGCATAATCAAGGCCAAGGCCATAACCAAAGACTTCGCTACTATAAAAACCAAGACCAAGAGAAATCTTTGAAGTAGTATCAAGGCCAATCTTATCTGCTATTGTGCCATCCTCGGCAAAACCTGTATTATCACGGTTATAATAGCCAAGTCTGATATCAAACTGGGCAACCTGCACAAGTTCTTCCGGAATATGTATTGCAAGACCGACACCATAGCGCACTTTATCATCAACATAATCAACAACTTCGCCGGCAACCGTAAAGTATTTTGTGTTTATGGCAGCACCTCCGCGAATAGCGGAAGGAACTTCATCCGTATCGCCTAAGTTTTGCCCCATTACACCCAAAACAAGTTTATTACTGAACAAGCGCAACTTTGCGCCCACATCAAAAGCCGCATTAATATGGCGGACATTGACGTTGTTTTCATTAATATACTTTGCTGTTGCACCTAAATCTAAAGCATTAAAGAAACTTCTAGCTAAAGAAACACTTGCAACAAAATCTTGCATAACCGCACCGGCCCAATCTTGCGGGATGCCTTGTGAATCTCTAAATTCAAGGTCATTTAAT
>JAZKZM010000002.1:0-12295 GCA_045612685.1 Elusimicrobiaceae bacterium | reverse complement strand
AAATTAAAATTTACCAAAAACCCGCCGCAAAAGCTGACGCAAAATTATTCTAGGACTATCTTGTAATCTTCCCAAGCAAGCTGCGCATCCGCCTGAATCTTAACACTTCTGTGAACATTTTGTTCCATAGAAGCAATTTTGGCGCGGATATGCTCGGCAAGTAAAGGATGCAAGCAAACCTTTAAATTTCCGCCGGGGCGGCCTTGGGTAAGGTCATAAATTTCGCGTTGGATTTTGATACGCATACTTTCTGCTGAAAGAACGCGACCGCTGCCGTGGCATTGCGGGCATTCCTCAGTAATAAGACTGCCGGTGCTTTCTTTTTTGCGTTCTCTTGTCATTTCAACAAGACCAAGGCGCGTGATAGGTAAAATACGAATCTTTGCTCTATCGCGTTTAACGGCGTCATTTAAAGCATCAACAACTTTATGGCGGTTAGAGGCCTTTTTCATATCAATAAAGTCAATAACAATAATACCGCCGATATTGCGAAGTCTGAGTTGGTGCGCAATAGCGTAAGCCGCTTCAATATTGGTTTGGGTTACGGTTTCTTCCTGAGATTTTGAGCCGGTAAATTTGCCTGTGTTAACATCTATAGCGCAAAGGGATTCCGCTTCCTGAATAATAATACTTCCGCCGTTTTCAAGAGGTAGTTTAATGCGGCGTAATTTTTCAATTTCAGGGTCAATATTAAAGGCCTCAAAGATAGGTGTTTTGCCTTTATAAAGTTTAATTCTGTCTTTAAGTTCCGGTGAAATTTTATTAACAAATTCCAAAACTTTATTATAATCTTTTTCATTATCAAGCAAATAAAGTTTGACTTCTTCGGATAAGATATCGCGGGAAACTTGCAAAACGCCGTCCATATCTTCGTGCAAAATGGAAGGAGAGGGCACTTTTTCAAATTTGGTGATAATGCTTTTCCATTGGCGGTAGAGATATTTAATTTCCTTTTCAAGTTCGTCGGGGGTGGCTTCTTCGGCCTCGGTCCTAACGATACAACCCATACCGTCAAGATGTTTTTGGGCAAGTTGGCTTACAAGGTCATTTAATTCTTGGCGTTTTTCACTATCAAGATTTTTTGAAACACCGACAAAATGTTGATTTGGCGTAAGAACTAAATAACGCCCCGGCAAGGTAACATCCATTGTCACCTTCATACCTTTTGTGCCGATAGCGTCTTTAACAACTTGCACCATAATTTCTTGCCCTTTATATAAAAGTTTATCTATGGGTTTTTTATCCCCTTCAATAACATCAGAAATATAAAGGTAAGCGTATTTTTCATAACCGATTATTAAAAATGCGCTGGAAATACCCGGTAAAACATTTTCCACAACGGCTTTATAAATATTGCCGACAATATTTAATGAACCGCGCCTTTCCCACATCAGTTCGCTAAGAACACCATCTTCTAAAATGGCAATTCTTGTTTCTTCAAAAGAAGTATTAACTAAAACTTCAACTTCAGGATTATCTGAAATTTTTTTCATTTTATTCTCCCTTAAATTTGCCTGAGCGCACCTTTGGAATCTTCCCACAAAAGAGCTTTGCGTTCAAGCAGTAAACTTGTGCTTTTTACTTCAAGGCAAGGCAACTTCATTAACATCTGCTCTATACCAACACTTCTTAAAGCACTAAGTTCAATTATTATTTCAATTTTACTGTTCCCAAGCATTTTTAACTGCTTAATTAAAGGCCTGAGATTTACAACTTTATCTTCTACATCTACAAGGAGTTCACTAGGCAAATCCCCTTTTAAAGCAACGGGGCTTGCTTCATAACAAACATACTTTGCCAAAGATTCAACAGAACATAAATTATGAGGCACTTGTTCAATGTTTACTATTTCATAACCTGCTTCTTTTAGCAAAGAGTTTAACTCCTGATTTATCAAATGCGTGCTTATATCCCTTGTCAAATAAATATCCGCATACTGACAGGAATTTTGGATATTTATTTGCTTTTCACCCGGACCAAGCACTAAATGCGGGCCGCTTTTTGTCCACTCAAAAGGCAATTTTGAATTAAGCAAAATTTCCTGCAATTTAACACGCAATTCGTGCGTGGGCAAAGCGCCTGCTTTTTTTATAAGTTTTATCCTATACTTAAAAATCTGCTCTCTTTCTATCATAACATTTTTAAACCACACTTAAACGCCTGCGATAGACACTTTCAACAATTCCAAATGCCCACATACTCGCAACTAAGTTAGAACCGCCGTAAGAAATAAAGGGCAAAGGTATGCCGGCAACCGGCAAAAGGCCTATAAGCATGCCAAAGTTTATGATTAAATAAGTAAAAAATATACCAAAAATACCCATACAGACATAATAGCCGTATAAATCACTTGCAAGGGTGGCGGTTATCGTAGTGCGCCAAAGCAAAAGTAAATATAAAAGCAAAACGCCAAGTGTGCCAAAAAGGCCGGTTTCTTCGCCAAGAACGGCTAAAATAAAATCGGTATGACGCTCCGGCACAAAGCCAAGACGCGATTGCGTGCCGGAAAATAAACCTTTACCAAAAACACCGCCAGAGCCCATAGCAATTTGCGCTTGTAAAATATTATAACTTGCGCCTTTAGGGTCTGATTTAGGTGCTAAAAAGGCTTCAACTCTTTTTCTTTGATAGGGCTTCATCTTTTTTTCTACAAATAATCCGCTGAAAAACCCAGCCAAAATTGCACCCGCCACAACTAAAGCCAAAGCGGTGGAAATATCTATGGCAAACTGCCTTAAAAGCATTTTAAATAACCAACATATAAAAACAACTGCCCCGCTAAACCCTAAAATATACCAAATATTATCTCTCAAATTTAAAATGAGTTGTGCAATAAAACTATTTTGCGCGATATCTGGATTTAAACCCAAATAAGTCCACGCAATAGGGAAAAACCCCGCCGCTAAAGCAAAAGCAATAAGAAGTCCGAAATAATAAAGGTCAACACCGGCAGCAAAAAGCAAAATAATCAAAGCCGGAGCACTTACAACGATAGAAGAAAAATCCGGCTGCAACATTATCAAACCGAAAATCGGCATTAATATAAGCCCTAATAAAAATATTGTTTTAAATTCTTTGATATTTCTTTTATTCCTTTCCAAAAAAGATGCACTTATCAAAATGGTGGCTATGCGGCAAATTTCCGACGGTTGAAAAGAAAAAAGACCAAACCTAAACCAAGAGTGCGAACCGCGCTGCGTTACCCCGAAAACCAAAACACCTATCAGTAAAGCAATAATAAACATATAGAGTTTTTTATATTGCTCATCATAAATTTGATAATTAAATAACCAACCGAAAATAAAAGCACCCGCCGCAATAGGTAAAGCAATTATATGAGTTCTAAAAACACTTTCCCCTAGAGGAGAAGTGCTTAAAGCGGAATAAACTATCGCAAAACCTATAAGCGCAAGCAAAGCCACGCTTATAAGAATTACAAAATCTATAGGACCTCTTTTTATACTACGATTATTATCTCTGCTAAACATTTATTTAACTCCGTAATAGGCCTTAATTATTTCTTTGGCAATCGGTGCCGCGGCGGAAGAGCCGCCTTTACCAAACTCAACAAACACAGATAAAGCAATATCAGGCTCTTGCCCGGGTAAACCGGCAAAAGCCAAAAACCAGCCGTGGTCATCACCATGCGGATTTTGGGCCGTTCCCGTTTTGCCGTAAACATCAATGCCTTCCACTTTGGCCGCACGCCCTGTTGCCCTATCTACAACGCCTTTTAAGGCCGCGTGTATAATTTCATAATGGCCTTCTTTAAGTTCGGCGCGGGCAATAATTTCCGGCTTATTTTCTTCTAAAACTTGGCCTTGCGGGTCAACAACTTTTTGAATATAATAAGGCCTGTAAATATTGCCTTTTGAGGCAAGGGCCGCGCCATAGACTGCCATTTGTAAAGGCGTAAGCAAAAGTTCCCCTTGCCCGATAGAAAGATTTAAAGTATCCCCGGCAAACCAATAAGTTCTGTTTCTAGCGCGTTTTGAAGGGCCGTAAATATTACCGCTTTTTTCGCCGGGTAAATCTATACCTGTCTTTTGGCCTAAGTGAAATAATTTTTGTATTTTTTCAATAGAAGCAGAGCCGGTTTTTAAAGCAAGTTCGTAAAAATAAACATCACAAGATTGCGCCATACCTTCCATTAAATCAATATTAGGGCCGTGAGTTTTCCAACATTTAAACTCTCTGCCGTTCATAAATATTTTGCCATTACAAGTTGTATGGGCGTGCAAGTCAAGGCGTTCATTTTCCAAAGCGGCGATAGCCGTAATTGTTTTAAAAGTTGAGGCCGGCGGATACATACCCTGAAGTGCTAAATTATATTCCGGTATTTTTTTAGAAGCAGAAGGTATTTCTTCATCACTATAAGAAATAAAAATATTTGGGTCAAAATCAGGTGCGCTGACCATTGCTAAAACAGCGCCGGTTTTGGCATCTAAAACCACTGCGGCGCCACGACCGGTAATAGATTTTTTTATCCCGTTTTCGGCTGCTTTCTGAACTTCTAAATTAAGAGTGGTCCAAACATCTGTTCCTTTAGCCCATTTATTATCCTTTAATTTTTGCTTAACACGGCCTTTATAATCAACTTCTAAATAAAGTCCGCCGTCGCGGCCTTTTAAATAACTTTCGTAGCGTTTTTCTATACCGCTTTTGCCTATTTTGGAATTTAAACGATAGTCGGTATTTTCTTCTTTTTTGTTCCAAAATTTATTATCCATAGTGCCGATATAACCAAGCAAATGTGCGGCAAATGCGCCGTAAGGATAATCACGCTTGGTTTCTTCAAGTAAATATAAACCTGAATAATAAACTTGCAACTCACTGAAAGCAAAAGCCCTTTTAGGAGATATGTTTTGAGCTATCAAAACAGCCTTGCCGCTTTTAACACCTTTGTTTAAAAGTTTAAGAATTTTTTTTGAATCACTGCCTAAAAGAGAGGCGACATCCGAACTAAGTGAAGCTAAATAAGCATCATTTACCTTTTGCAAACCGGGTAAATAATAAACACTAAAAGAAGGAACATTGCCGGCAAGAATTTCCCCCTTGGCCGTTAAAATGCGGCCGCGCGGCGCTGTTTGATATAAGATTTGGGTGCGGTTTTGCTCCGCTGCTAAGGCATATTTTTCGTGTGATATAAGTTGAATATCAGTTAATCTGATAGCTATAAGCACAACTGCAAAATAAGCAGCATATTGCAAAAAATGAAATCTTTGAATATTAAAAAAACCTTTCTGCTTCATTTGTATCTTTTAATGTTCCCCAACTTAGATACTTATTTATTATAAAGTAAATAACAGGTAAAAGTAAACCTGTTAAAATAGACCCTATTATAAAACTAAGCAAACTTTGGCAAATAAATTCTCCAATAAAAAATTTACTTATTAAGCCATAAAAAACCAGTAATAACATATTTAAAATTGTTGTTATTACAATTTGCGGTAGAACTTCTTTAAAATCTATTTTATCTTTAATGATAAAAAATAAAAACAAAATCCAGGTAAATGCTAAAGCATTTGCCCCAAATAAATTATTACCGAAAAAATCTAGAAAAAGACCACTAAAGAAACCAAAAATATATCCGCCAAGCTCGCTGAGTTTAGAAGCCATAACTAAAGTAAAAGCAAACATAATACCTATAATTATACCGTATTGCCCAAAAACTTCTATAGCAATCCAATGAACTATTGTCGCAATAATAAAAATTAAAAAGACATTTAAAAATTTTATCATTTGTTATTTTCCCCCAAAGGTAAATTAAGGGACGGCATTATTAAAACCTCATTTACGGAGTGGCTATCAACCGCAGGAATGATTTTTGCCGTGATAAAAGAATCTTCAATCTGTTGTGTATCGCTTGGCCCTAAAAAGCCAATCAAAATGCCGTCAGGAAAAATGGCACTTGAAATAGAAGTATAGACTTTTTCCTTTTCGGTTAACTCGCGTCCTAAAGTAATATATTTAACAAACATACCTCCTTTAGAATCACCGATTGCAAGGCCTTCTTTTCTGCTTTGGGATAAAAAAGCCGCAACAGAAAAATCTTCATCGCTGCTAAGTAAAACCTTACTTGTAGTAGGCGAAACTTCCACAACTTTACCCACAAGGCCAACTTGTCCTTCCTGCACACCTATTACAGGAGCACGCAAGGAAATCCCGTCCTGGCTGCCTTTATCAACAATAATGGTGCCTCTTCTGGATGGCTCTCTATAGGCAACTTTGGCCCAAATACCTTTCCACTTTTCTTTAGCCGGAAGCTCCAAAGATTCGGCAAGTCTTTTATTTTCCGCAAGGAGTGATTCTAATTGAGCATTTTCTAAAAGTAAGCGGGAAACCTCTTCCTGCAATTTTAAATTTTTATCTGCCGTATTAAGCAAATCCTGCGTGCTTTCAAGAGCATCTTTGGTATACTGTGTTATACTGTGGGCTGCCCTTATTTGAGGAATAAAAATATAAGTCAAAATTGACCTTGCGGAAACAACCGCTCTTTCTAAAGGCAAAACCATAATAAGCAAAGCAATAACAGAAAATATTGCCGGCAAAATTTTTGAATAGCCCCTTTCTAAAGAATCGTTTTTTTGTTTCATTTTAGTTCTTTTTTATGCAAAAAATACAAAAGCGGGAACTCTCATTTAAGAGCACCCGCTTTTTTAAAAAAATAACCTTTTGTTTACAAAGTATTTCTATGATGTTTAGCGTCAGAAAGAAAATCAAAATACTTTATTGTTCCAAGAGCAACACAACTTAAAGGATCTTGTGCCTGCTGCACGGGAATTTCAGTTTCGTGCTGTATGCGTTCAACTAAACCTTTAAGTAAAGCTCCGCCGCCGGCAACAGTTATGCCTCTGTCAACGAGATCTGCTGCAAGTTCAGGAGGTGTCTTTTCAAGAGTTGTTTTAACAATTTCAACAATTTCGCGGACAGGTTCTTCAATAGCCTGGCGTATTTCTTTGGAAGAAATCGTCATCGTGCGCGGCAAGCCTTGGCCTTGATCGCGACCACGGACTACCATTGTTTTTTCTTCTGTGTTGTTGGTGTTCCCTTTCTTATTAAGAAGAACTGAGCCTATTTTGATTTTAACATCTTCCGCCGTGGTTTCACCCACGATAAGATTATGTGTCTTTTTAAAATATTGAGTAATACAATCGGTAATTTTATCACCTGCGACTTTGATTGATTCCTTAACAACCATACCGCCTAAAGATATTACTGCAACCTCTGTTGTTCCGCCGCCGATATCAACAATCATACTTGCGTGCGGTTCGTTAACGGGCAAACCGGCACCTAAAGCCGAAGCCATAGGCTCTTCCACTAAATAAACGGATCTGGCACCGGCCTTGCGGGCGGCGTCTTCAACCGTTCTTCTTTGGACTTGAGAACTGCCTGAGGGTATGCCAATTACGATTCTGGGTCTAAGTAAACTTTTTCTTGTATGGACACTTCTTATGAAATATTTTAACATCTCATAAGTTTTATCAAAATCGTCAATCACCCCATCTTTCATAGGGCGACACGCTATAATATTTGCGGGTGTTCTGCCAAGCATTTGCTTGGCTTTACTTCCTACTGCTTTTACTTCTCCGGTATCTGTATCTAAAGCGACAACGGAAGGTTCCCTAAGCACAATACCTTGATCTTTAACACAAACAAGACAGTTTGCTGTGCCTAGGTCCATTCCCATGTCATTAGAAAAAAGTCCGCCTAAATAATCTAATATCATTTAGTCCACCAATTTAATTATTGCGACTTCGGCATTATCGCCTTTTCTAATACCTGCTCTGTAGATTTTTGTATAACCGCCGTTTCTTGCTGCATATTTTTCGGATAAAACTTCAACTAATTTTTTGTAAGCGGTTTTATCTGCTACAGCGTTTTTAAGAGCTAAATTATCTTTATCTTTTGCAAGAGTAATAAGCCCTTCAACTTCACGGCGAAGTTCTTTTGCTTTTTGTAATGTTGTTTTAATTTCTTCGTGCAAAACTAAGCTGATTGCCATATTGCTTAACATAGCTTTTCTGTGTGAAGTTGTTTTGCCGAGTTTGCGGTATCCCGTATTCTTAATCATTTAAAAACTCCTATAATTTCATACCTAACTCAAGTTTCATTTTACCGAGTTTTTCTTTTACTTCGTCAAATGACTTTGAGCCAAAGTTCTTTACCAATTTTAATTGGGCTTCAGTCTTTACCACTAAATCGCGAACGGTTTTAATGCCTTCTGCTTTTAAGCAATTAACTGATCTGGAAGTTAAATCCATATCTTCTATTGATTGGGATAAAACTTCTTCAAGTTCTTCGCTTATAGTATTTTCTAAGGCAGGGGCTGCCGCTTGTTCTTCTTCTACGGCAGATTCTTCGCCTTCAATAGTGAAAATATGTAAAGATTGTGAAAGCAAAATTGCAGCCTTATGTAAAGCCTTGCGCGGCTCTAAAGTGCCGTCTGTGGTGATTTCAAGGATAAGTCTGTCATAGTCGGTTTTTTGACCTACGCGGGCGGGCTCTACATCATAATGCACTTTTAAAATAGGTGAGAAGATAGAATCTATCGGCATAAAACCGGCCGGTCTTGCGCCTTTAGGTGTTTCTTCAGCATAGCCTTTGCCTTTGGAAATTTCAATTTCCATTCTGAGTGAACCGCCTGCTTCAATTGTGGCAATAGGTAAATCTTTATTAATGATTTCTACGCCGTCAACTTCTTCAATATTAGCAGCGGTTACTACGCCGGGCTTTTCGCTATGTAAAACTAAATATTCTCTGTTTTTACCTTCTAATTTAACGCGAAGTTTTTTAAGGTTTAAGAGGATTTCAATAACATCTTCTCTAACATTTGGAATTGTGCTGTATTCGTGGGTTGTGCCTTCTACGCGAACTGCTGAAACAGCTGCGCCTTCCAAACCGGATAATAAAATCCTTCTTAAAGAATTACCAACAGTGTGGCCAAGGCCTGATTCATAGGGTTCGGCTACAAATCTGCCGTAAGTTGCACTTTCTTCTTCTACTTTAATAGATTTCGGTAAAACTAAATTTTCAAAAGCCATTATTTTTTACTCCTATTACTTAGAATAGTGTTCTACTATCAACTGATCATTGACAGGGTAGCTGCTTTCGCTTCTATCCGGCCATCTGAGCAGGGTGGCTGTCTTTTTGGTGTCATCATATTCAAGGAAGCTGGGGCGTAAAGATCTCTTAGAGGCTTCTTCCAAGCCTTGTTTGACCACGACGCCTTCGGTAATTTTACCGGTAATAGCAACCTTATCACCAACTTTTAATTGGTAGGAAGGAATATTGACGACTTTATCATTAACTCTGATATGACCGTGTAAAACGAGTTGTCTTGCAGTTCTTAAAGAAGTTGCAAAACCTGCTCTTTTAACGATATTATCAAGTCTTGTTTCCAAATATCTTAAGAATTGTTCACCTGTTTGACCGGTTGCTTTGCTGGCTTTATCAAACAAATTGGCAAAGGGAACTTCCGTCATGCCGGACATAAATCTGGCTTTTTGTTTTTCATACAAACGAACACCGTATTCGGAAAGTTTTGCTCTTTTTACGCCGCCTTTACCTTTCTTGGCGCTGGCAAGTTTATCCATTACACAATTGGTGTAGCATTTTGTTCCTTTTAAAAATAATTTGCAAGCTAATTTTCTGCATTTCTTGCAGCTGGGTCCTGTATATCTTGACATTATTATATTCTCCTGGCTTTGGGCGGTCTGCATCCGTTATGAGGTATGGGGGTTACATCTTTAATAGAGGTTACGACCAAACCTGCTTGTTGTAAAGCGCGAACGGCGGTTTCTCTACCCTGACCGGGGCCGCAAACTTTAACAGCAACTTCTTTCATACCCATTGCAACGGCTTTTTCGCCGACTTTATTGCAAGTAATTTGGGCAGCAAACGGAGTGCCTTTTTTGGTGCCTTTAAATCCGTGTGATCCTGAAGTGGACCAAACCAAAGTTGAACCTTTATCATCTGTAACGGTTACTATGGTATTGTTAAATGAACAGCTGATGTGAACAACACCGTGTGCAGGTGCTTTACCAGCTTTCTTTTTTGTTTTTGCTGCAGCCGGTGCTGCAGTTGTTGTTTCTTGTTTCTTTTCTTCTGCCATTTTTATTTACCTGTTTTAAATTTTAATCAGCTTTAACTTTTGCGCCGACGGTTTTTCTGCGGCCGCGTCTTGTTCTGCTGTTTGTTTTTGTTCTTTGACCGCGTGCGGGTAAATTGCGGCGGTGGCGGTTGCCTCTGTAGGAACCAATTTCAATGAGTCTATGTATGTTTTGGGAAACTTCTCTTCTGAGTTCACCTTCAACTTTATATTCCTTCTGCAAGAGTGTGTTTAATAAACCGGCTTGTTGTTCGGTTAAATCTTTAACTCTTGTAGAGGCTTCAATTTGGCCGTTTAATTTGCTTAAAATTTCTGCTGCAACTTTAGGGCCGATACCATAGACATATTGCAATGCTATATCAATTCTTTTGTTCTTGGGTAAATCTATACCTGCGATTCTTGCCATATTCTAATAAATCTCCTCTAATTAACCTTGGCGTTGTTTGTGTTTTGCAACTTTGCAAACCACACGGACGACGCCGTTTCTTTTTACGATTTTACATTTCTGACATATTTTTTTTACGCTAGCTCTGACTTTCATTTATTTCTCCCGATAGATTATTCTGCCTTTAGTTAAGTCATACGGAGAAAGCTCCAATTTAACTTTATCACCAGGTAATATTCTGATGTGGAACATTCTCATTTTACCTGAGATATGCCCCAAAATAACTTTTCCGCCTGCAATTTCAACTTTAAACATTGCATTTGGTAAAGCTTCAAGTATTTTGCCTTCTACTTCTATCTTATCACTCATACTCGCCTAAAAGGCGTTTCCTCCGTATTATTTAACTTTATGCCGTTAGTATAATATGACCGTTTGCGGTCACTGCGACACTATGTTCAAAATGGGCAGAATAACTGCCGTCTTTTGTTACGACTGTCCAGTCGTTGTCTAAAACTTCTACTTCATCCCCACCTAGGTTCAACATAGGTTCTATCGCAAGAACCATACCTTCTCTTAAAATCGGGCCTTTACCTTTGGGGCCGTAATTTAAGACGCAAGGTTCTTCGTGTAGTTTGCGACCAACGCCGTGTCCGCAATAGTCTCTGACTATACCAAGTTTACCAGCTGTGGCGTAAGTTTCAACCATATTGGATATATCGCCAAGATGTATCCCCGGTCGGACAAGTTCTATTGCTTTATTTAAAGATTTTTGGGTTTGTTCCAAAAGTCTTTGAGCCTCACTTGCAACTTTGCCCACAGGTATGGTGAGGGCTGCGTCCGCATGAAATCCGTCAAGATAAGCGCCAACATCTATACCAACTATGTCGCCTTCTCTTAATATTTTTGTTTTACTTGGTATTCCGTGAACAACTTCTTCATTTACGGAAGCACAAATGCTCCCCGGAAAACCGCCGTATCCCAAAAAGGACGGAACAGCGCCGCAGCTTCTTATAACTTCTTCTGCTATTTTATCCAGATGCCAAGTGCTAACACCGGGCCTTACTTCAAGTTGCATTCTTTTTAAAACTTTAGATACAACTTTGCCCGACGCTTGCATTTTCTTGATTTCTTCACTACTCTTTAATTCTATCATTTTTTGAGACCTATTGCACGCAATATTTCATCATTAACTTCGCGCACTGCTCTGCTGGCATCTATATGCTTAACACCTATAGATGATTCGTAAAAATCAACTAAAGGACGCGTTTGCTTTTCAAACACCTCTAAACGATGTTTTGCACTTTCAAGGGTGTCATCGCTGCGGGTTATTAAATCGCAGCCGCAAGAACATTTACCCGTATAGTTTGAAGCATAAATATTATGTATTGTTCCGCATTTGGAACAAAGTCTTCTTGAAGTTAATCTTTTTATTGCTTCTTCTTTACTTAACTCCAAAGAAACAGCATAATCTATCTTTTGGTTAAGAGCTTTCAAACTTTCCTGCAAACTTTCAGCCTGAGGTATCGTTCTGGGGAAGCCATCAAAAATATTAGACCGGCCGCCCCTTTTTAAAACTTGTTCAACAAGTTTTATTATTAATTCATCACGAACTAAATTGCCTTGACTTATTTCTTTTTCAACTGCTTTGCCAAGAGGGGTTGCAAGGGCAATTTCTTTTCTTATCATATCCCCTGTGGAAATATGTTCAAAATCATATTCTTTTACTAAAATTTCCGCTTGCGTGCCTTTGCCCGCTCCGGGATATCCAAGTAAAATTATATTCATATTTCCGCCTTGGC
>JAZKZM010000001.1:0-3133 GCA_045612685.1 Elusimicrobiaceae bacterium | reverse complement strand
TTTCTCCACAAAGATTGGAAGAGGCAGAATATGAAGAAATTAAAGTGGATTCTTTATCTATTGCTTCTGATTTAAATTTTTCGGGAATACATACTTATAATCAATCTTCTGAATATGAAGTGATTGATTTACGCATATTTAATTACATGAGATTTACAAAGAGAATTAAAACTTTTTTTGGTATTTTTTATAAATCTTTTGTAAATAAATATAAAAAATATTTTAGAAAGTAGAAATATTAGTGGTGATATATGAGAACGCGCAAAGCATTATTGAATATGAGTTTTTCACTAGTATATCAACTAGTGGCTATTATCTGCGGTTTAATTACCCCTAGATTAATTTTACAGGCATTTGGTTCTACATATAATGGGGTAGTAGCATCTGCTACGCAGTTTCTAGGTATTATCAATATTTTAACTTTAGGTATTACGGCCTCTACTCGTGTAGCCTTATATAAAACCTTATCTAACAAAGAAACTTTAGGAACAAGTCGCTTAATGAAGGCTATGCATAAATATATGCATAAAGTCGCCATGTGGCTGATTGTATATTCTATTGTTTTATGCATTATATATCCTTATATCTCTCATAGCAGTCTTACATATGGACAAAGTGCTTTACTTATTGCAATTATCAGTATTGGGACTTTTGCGGAATACTTTTTTGGCATTTCTAATATGACTCTTTTACAGGCAGATCAGTCTAATTATATAACGAGTATAACTAATATTTTTAAGATAGTAATTAATACTATATGTGTCTTTGTGTTAATTAAAATGGGTTCTTCTATTTATATTGTGAAACTTGGCAGTTCCATTATATTTTTCATTATGCCTTTCTTATTAAGTCTTTATATACGGAAAAAATATACTTTAATATCAGATTGTAAACCTGATAACACTGCAATTAAACAGCGCAAAGCCGTAGCTTTTCATTCCATTTCAAATATTATTCATAGTAATGTGGATATCTTTGTTCTAACATTATTTGTAAATGCTACTATAATTTCTGTATATAGTGTGTATTATTTGGTTGTCGGAAAAATTAGGTCATTAATGGAGGTTTGTACAAGTGGAATAGAGGCAGCCTTGGGAGATATGTGGGTCAAAAAAGAATATACACTACTTAAAGAAACTTTTAGTGCTTTTGAATATATCATATTTTCTTTTGCTGCTGTTGTTTTTGCTTGTGTAGCTACGTTAATTGTTCCATTCGTCGCATTATATACAAAAAATATAGTGGATGTGAATTATATACGTCCAGTATTTGCAGCATTAGTAACGATTACGGAGGCTATGTATTGTCTTAGGGAACCTTATATAACTTTAGTATATGCAACAGGAAATTTTGAAAAAACAAAAATAGGCGCAGCTTTAGAAGCCGGAATAAATATCATATTATCTATTATATTAGTTAATATTTATGGGATTAATGGTGTTATAATTGCTACATTGTGTGCTAATTTGTTCCGTACAATACAATTCGCTCATTTTATATCTAAATATGTTTTAGATAGAAGTATTAAATTAGTATATATTCGTTTTGTATGGTTATTGATTACAACAGGCATATCTATTGCTTTTATTAAACTATCTTTTTCTGTGCTAAACTTTGAAAGTGGTTGGTTTGGCTGGATATGTAAGGGATGTTTAGCAACAGCTATTGCTTTATTAGTAACATTATTTACAAGTATTTTAAAATACAAAGATGATTTATCTTTTATTATTGAAAAATTAAGCAAAGCTATAAAGCATTGCAGAGTATAAATTTTATATAAAAGATTTCGTAGTTAACTTGGCTGCTCAGGTGAGGGGGCGTTATTCTATAACAAATCCTAGAGCCTATATTGAGGCACCTCTACAGGAAGATCTTCCCGTTCCACCTGATTTTCCTAACCGGCAAATAGCATCCTCTATCAAAACTTTTAAAGTAGAACCTGTTACCAAAGCGGCTCAAATCGCCGTTGCCTCGGCAGAAGCTTCTGTGGATTCTGCTCAAAAGTCTATACCCACTGATTTGCCTATATTAACGGAGCTTTCTCCTCTTCCAACCGTGTGCAAATTTCTGCATCAATCAAGCGGGGATATTGCCTTTGCTACTGTTCCTAAAACAAGCAAAGAGGTTAAAGCTTTTTTTGATAAACTTGCTACTCCTGCAATGTTACAATGGTATAATCGTTTAGATGGTAGGCAAAGACTTTCTTATAAATTTGCTCGTGAATGTTTAGCAGATTCTCTTAAAAAATTTGAATCAGCCGAAGCAGAGCAAGAAGAAAAGCCAAAACTCAGAAAAATCGCGCTAGGGCATCGTGGGTAGTCTAATTTTGCTATACCATTTATATATCGTGTTATGTCTAATAGTGTGCAATTAAAATTTTCAGTTTTGCTTAATGTTTACGCTAAAGATAACCCTGTTTGGCTAAAACAATCCCTTGATAGTATTTTAACAAATACTATTCGCCCTACTGAAGTTATTATTGTTGTTGATGGATCTGTAAATAAAAAAATTCAAAATATTTTAGATTGGGCTGTTAAAGATGAGATTGTCAGCATTTTAGCCCTTCCGGATAATATCGGGCGCGGGGCCGCGCTTGCTATCGCTGTTCCTAAGTGTAAATATGATTTAATTGCTCTTATGGATGCGGATGATATTTCCCGCAAGGACCGCTTTGAAAAACAATTATCCGTTTTTGCCGCTAATCCTGATTTATCTGTATTAGGCGGGCAAATACAGGAAGTTGATTCTAACACCCTTGCCCCGCTTAGCAAGCGTATCGTGCCTTTAACTCTCTAAACGGAGTTCGCCAATTTTTAGTTTTATCTATGGTATTTTTGGCTTTTCCCTAGCCGTTTATTGCTATAGTGCGAGATATAACAGAAGGTGTCTTTCTTGCTTCGCGTATTTTTTTAGTTGTTAAATACCGCAAACATTTTGATTAAGAGGGTATTTCAATTTACTAGCGGGATTGCTTAATATTTTGTAAAATATATTCTGAAGTAGCTTTTTACGGCTAGTTTTTGCTTTTGAGATCTTAATTATCTAAAATTTTGATCATTTTTTGGACACTTGAGTTTCTAAAAATATAAAAATAAAGCAAATTTCTAAAAATAAAAAAGCAAAATCTCAGTCG